>JANNUY010000675.1:0-2871 GCA_031414155.1 Acidobacteriota bacterium | reverse complement strand
CGCGCGACAAGGCGTTCGTGCGGCGCAGCGCCCAGCAACCAACTCACGCCGAGCGCGGCAAAGAGCAAGCCAGGCAGAAAGACGACAACGATGAGCAGAAAGGGTAATTCCATGATGATTGAGATGATGATTGAGTTCCCGACGAATCAGGCCGCTGCCGCCGCGACGCGCACAATCGGCAGGTGTTCGGGCTTGCCTTGAAACCACGCGGGCGAATTCGCCACGACCGGCAACGTGTCGAGCCGTTCGGTGAATGGCTCGAATGCGCCATCGCGAAAGACGTGCAGCCTTCCGTCAGTCGGGTCGCAAGTGACGACGCGAATCCAGCGATTCTCGATCAGTTCGCGCACGCCCGCGTTCGGCCACGCGGCATTCAAGAAACGTTCCGGCGTCGTCTCGCAAATCAGCAAGAGGCGAACGGGTTCGTGGACTTCGACCATTTGCCAGGGCAGCCCCGTGCGCAAATCGCTCGCGTGCCCGTTCATCACGCCGACCAAACCGGTGACGTTGTGCGGCAGTTTCGTACCGCAGCCGTAACCTTCGTTGTCTACGAAAGAAAAGTAGTATTCGAGATTGATGCCCGCGCAGACCGGCCCGGCTGCGCCCAGCAAAGCCGCAAGCGATTTGTCTTCGGCATCGGTCGTGGCGTCGTAAGAAATCAGAAAGGCGCGACGGTCTAAAAACAGTCCGCGCGTGAGCGAACGGCGGCCTACGATAGCGACGGCGTTCGTCGCGTGGCCGTACTCAGGGCGAGGCTCCGCCAGATGGTCGGCGCGTTCCTGCACGTGGCGCAGCGCGGCGGCGGGCGTTTCATCGCGGTATGCGGCTTCGAAACGGCGCGAGCGTTCGAGCGCATTGTCGGCGCGCGCTGCGTCAAGTGCTTGACGAATGAACGCGAAATCCTGCGTGTGAGAAGCAGGAATATCGGCTTCGTCAAAAAAGATTACATCGTCGTTGCAAGTGTCGTGATAGCCGCCGACGAACCACGTGTCGTCAGGAATCGTGACGCCGAGCGAGCGCATTGTTTCACGCACTTGGGGATGATTCGCCATCGCGGCGAAGAGGCGCGCATTGGGGCCGCCCCGGCGTCCGCCGCACGCGCCGCAATCGTGCGCCGATTCGTGCGGATTGTTCAGGCTGGTCGAGCCGTGTCCCAACACGACGAAGATGCGCGAGTGATGCGTCAGCACGCCCGCCGCGCGCAACAAGCCTGCTACGCGCTCGGCCTTTTCTTGCACGGTGAAACCGAGCATCAAGCCTTCGGTCAGGTCGTGGCCGGTGGCGTCTTGCCGCATCAGCGTGACTTCGGTGCGCGGGTCGGGCAGGAAGCGTTCGCCCAGCCAGCGATAAAGCTGTCCGGCGCGCAACGGAGCCAGCACGCGCGTAATAAGCGGAAAGAGCGAAATCAATCCGAGTATCGCCGTACTCAACATGCCGCGCACCAGCGTGCGCGAACCGACCCACGAGTTATGGGTCAACGTCGCCCACAGTTGGCGGCGCTGTTGGCGGCGTTCGTGCAAGTCGGCGTGGTCGGCGGCGGGCTTTTCGACGATGGCGTGTTGCGGTGTAACGACCACGGGGCACAGCGCAACGGCGTGCGCGTCATCGAGTCCGCGATAGTTCATGGCGACGCCGAAAAAACCGGCGGCACCGAGGGTTTCTACGTTGGGCGCGAACTCTTCTAACGCGCGACGCATGGATTCTTCGCGTTCGTCAATGCAAAACATCACTTGTGCGGCGGGACGTTGCGAGACGTTGCGCGTTGGATTGACGCCAGCGCGATGCGTTTGCAGCGGCGCGAGAATCAGGCGTTCGTGTTGCCGTTCATAAGCCAGATGCCAGACGCGCCGACGTTCGAGATCGTCAAAGGCGTTGACCTCTTCGGCCAACTTGCCGAACTCGGCTTCGCTTAACGAGTTGAGTTGTCCGGCAGAAAGGCCGAGCAGTTGGGCTACGTCAAACAGGTGCGCGACAGCGGCCATGTGTTCGGCTTCGTGCGGGGCTTTGGGCGGTAAAGGTTGTTGCCAGTGCGACCAGACGCTGCCATCCAATCCTGCTTGTTGCCAAACTTGTTCGGCGGCGACGGCCATCAACGTTAAGCGGACGGCGAGAAAATCCATCAATGAACAAGGCAAGGTTTCGTGCGGCGCGAGGCCGGGGTCTTCTTCCAACCGCCGCATCAAGCCCGCCCAGCCGGGCAGGCAGAGCAATTCGGCGGTGAGGAACGAGTCCCGGTTTTCAGGCGCGACGCTAAATTGATCGAGCCAATGCAAGACGACGGCTTCAGCGGACATACGCTGTTGGGCTTGCCAGTTCCATTCGCGTTGCAGCCCGCGCAATTGCAGGCGTTCGAGCGTGAAAGGCTGGCGCAACAGTTCGCGTACGGCGACATAAAAGCCGCGCTCGCGTTCGGGCATCGGCCAATAAGCCTGGCCTTGATCGAGAAAGACGGCGCAGAGGCGGATGAGCAAAGGTTGAAAATCTCCCTCGATGTCTTCGTCGCAACGCGCCAACAACGCCTGGCGTGGATGGGCCGGACGTTGAGGCGCATTGTGTTTATCGGCAGTGTGCCGATAGCGTTGGTAGCACGCAGTGAATAAAGCTCTCGTCGCGGCGGCTTCCGTTTGGCGTCCGATGACGTTCTGACGTGTGACGGCATCCAAATCAGGCCGTACTTGATCAAGCAAGCTGGCCTCGTCCATCAGCCATTCGATGTTTTCTGCCGTCAGCGAACGCAAGCCCGGCACGAGCATGGCGCGACGCAAGGCCCGGCGCGTGAGGCCGCGCGTCCAGACAGCGGCATCGGGTTCGCGGTTCAACACGAAATCAAGGTCTTCAGCGGTGATGCGCCCGCGTTCGTAATCAGCCCGG
>JANNUY010000674.1:0-11395 GCA_031414155.1 Acidobacteriota bacterium | reverse complement strand
AGAGTCCCGGCAACTGTTTTAAGGTAGTCGTGACAATTGTCACGGGTCGTGCGACGAGAGAAGGCGGTTTGATCATCACCTTCTGGCTGGCGAACGGCCCGTTTCATTTCACTCCTGCCTCAAAAATGTTCACAGTATTGTTCAAGGATTCAAAAATGTAACCTGCCCCGCTTTACTTCGACAACCAATAGTGCAGTGACTTATGCAAGTACAAAACAAACAACAAGTGCTTTCACTCTTACAAACGCATCGTGGCGAATTGCGCGACTTCGGCGTGAAGCGTTGCGGCGTGTTTGGCTCCTTCGCCCGCAACGAACCGCAAGCCAAAAGCGACGTAGACATTCTGGTCGAGTTCGAGCCTGACCAGAAAACCTTCGATCATTTCATGCGGCTGTCGTTCTTTCTCGAAGACTTGTTCGGGCGCAAGGTTGACCTCATCACGACGGAATCGTTAAGCCCGCACATCGGCCCGCACATCTTACGCGAGGTGGAATATGCCACGGTCAGCGCGTGAATACCTGCAACACATCCTCGATGAAACGGCATACGTGCAACAGAGTTCAGCCGGTCTCGATAAAGCGGCGTTCCTGCGCGATGAGACGTTGAAGCGCGCTTATGTACGCAGCCTCGAGATCATCGGCGAAGCGGTGAAACAAATCCCAGAAGACTTGCGCCAACAACATCCCGCCATCGAGTGGCGCGCGATGGCAGGCATGCGAGACCGCCTCATTCACGCTTACTTCGGCGTTGATTACGAAATCGTTTGGGATGTAATCGTCAACCGACTTCCGGCGCTCGACACAGAAATCAAAAAGATTCTCACTTCGCTCTCAGAGGAATAACGATGCAATTCGCTCCGCTCTATCTCAACAACCAATTCATCACCAACGAACCCTTCATTGACGTACGCAATCCCGCCAACGGCGAAGTGATTGGACAAGCCTCGACGATTGGTCGCGCGCGCGTAGCCGCAGCGATTGACGATGCGCACGCGGCTTTCCCTTCGTGGCGCAAGCTGACGGGCAAGGCGCGCGGAGCTTACCTGCACAAAATCGCTGATGAACTCGAACGCCGCGCCGCTGACATCGCCGCGATCATTACGCGCGAAAACGGCAAGCCGCTCGCGCAAAGCGCGGGCGAAGTAGCGATGTCGGTGGATCATCTGCATTGGTTTGCCGAAGAGGCGCGGCGCGCTTACGGCCGCATCATTCCGCCGCAAGCCGACGGCAAGCGTAACCTGGTCATCAAGTCTCCGTTGGGTGTGATAGCCGCGATTACGCCGTGGAATTTTCCGTTGGTGTTGGCCGTACGCAAAGCCGCGCCCGCGTTGGCGGCGGGCAATACTGTGATTGTGAAGCCTTCTGAATTGACACCCTTGAGTATGGTCGCCTTGACTGAATGCGTTGCCGCAGCGGGTTTGCCTGCGGGCGTATTCCAACTCGTTCTCGGTGATGCCGCCGAAATCGGGCAGGAGTTTTTATCGAATCCGCGTTGCCGCAAGCTGACGTTTACGGGTTCGACTGCCACGGGACGCAAGCTGATCGCGGGCGCAGCGGCGACGATCAAGCCGCTTTCACTCGAACTCGGCGGACAGGCGCCGGTGTTGGTGTTTGAAGATTGCGACCTTGCGCGCGCTGTCGAAGGCGTCGTCATCGCCAAGACACGCAACACCGGCCAATCGTGTATCGCGGCTAATCGCGTGTATGTGCAACGCAGCATTTACGACAAATTTCTTGAGGCTTTCGTCGCGCGCATGCAATCACTCAAGGTTAGTGACGGCTTCGAGCCGGGCGCAGACATCGGCCCACTTATCAACGAAGCCGCGCTAAACAAAGCCTTCGCGCACATTGAGAACGCCGTCGCATCAGGCGCGCGCGCGCTGTGCGGTGGCAATCGTGTAGGCGACACAGGTTATTTTCTTGCGCCAACGGTATTGGCTGACGTATCCGCCGACGCGCTGTGCATGAACGAAGAAACCTTCGCCCCCATTGCGCCCGTTGTGGCTTTCGACACCGAGGAAGAAGCCATTGAACTAGCCAACGCTTCGCCGTTCGGGCTGAGCGCGTATGCTTTCACGAACAATCTGGATCGCACGTTCCGGCTGATGGAAGCGTTAGAGGCAGGTACGATTGGCATCAATGACGGCGTGCCTACGACCAGCAATGCGCCGTTTGGCGGCGTCAAACAGAGCGGTTGGGGGCGTGAATTAGGTTCAGAAGGTTTGGATGCATTTCTGGAAACGAAGCACGTTTCGATAGCGTGTCAGTAGCCTGCGCGTCAGCTAGGGCTGCATTCATTTAGCGTACCTTGATTCAATGACAACAACTCCGAGGCAGCCCTGGCTGACGCGCGGGCTACTGACATTTCGCCGACAAAAATAAGATGGTCGCAAATTTTTTGGCTGAGTATGAGCGTTACAAAATCATTGGCGAACACGCGCTCGCACAGATTCCCGATGAGGCGTTGAATCAAACGCCTTTCACCGAAGGCAATTCCGCCACAATGATTGTGCGGCACATCAGCGGAAACTTTCGTTCGCGTTTCACCGACTTTCTGACGACCGACGGCGAAAAACCGTGGCGCGACCGCGAAACCGAATTCGCCAACGTTGATTACACGCGGCAACAGGTTAATGAGCATTGGGCGCAAGGCTGGGAAGTTTTATTCGTCGCCTTGCGAGCATTGCGTGATGACGATCAGTCAATGCAAGTCACGATTCGCGGCGTCGCGCTGACCGTTCACGAAGCGCTCTGTCGTTCGCTTGCGCACGTCGCCCTGCACGTAGGCCAAATTATCTTGCTGGCACGCTTTTATCATCAGGGCGAATGGCAATCGTTGAGCATTCCGAAAGGCGGGTCAGCCCAATACAACGCCAACCCGACGAAGGAAAAACGTCATTAAACTTAGCGGTGTTTTTATGCAAACCCCATGACTACAGGAGAAACTAGGTTTCTTGATATTCACTATTCGCCGCGTAGCGGCGGTTAGCGCCTGCCGTGGAAGCGTTCGTCACGCGGCGCGAAAGCTGAACGATATGATTCAACTCGGTCAAACAGTTTGTAACGACTTCGCCGCCGCCACCCGGCGCGAATGGCTCGAAACCAATGGCCTCGGCGGATTCGCTTCGGGCACGGTAGCGGGCGTGAATACGCGACGCTATCACGGGCTGTTAGTCGCGGCGCTTAATCCGCCGGTTGGCCGCACGGCCTTGCTGTCAAAGCTAGAAGAAACGCTGGTCATTGATGGGCAGCGTTATGAACTTTCGGCCAATCAATATCCCAACGCAGTGCATCCGCAAGGCTATCAATATCTCAAAGAGTTTCGGCTCGACCCGTGGCCGGTGTGGGTTTATGAGATCGCAGGCCATCGTCTCGAAAAATCCGTTTTCATGCTTTACGGCGAAAACACGACGGTGATCCGCTACGCCTTGCTAACGCCGAGCGAGCAATCCATCACGCTCGAAGCACACCCGTTGCTGGCCTTTCGCGATTACCATACCCTGATGCATGAAAAGATGCATGAAAACAGCGCGGTGAATGCGCACTATATTTCAGCCGAAGGTTTGCTTTCGTTCGCGCCTTACGCAGGCCTGCCAGCTTTGCATCTGGCGCACAACGCCGCCGCAATCGAATCCACTGGATATTGGTATCGCAACTTTGAATACGCCGTCGAACGCGCGCGCGGGTTGGATTATCAGGAAGACTTGTTTAATCCCTGCACGCTCAAATTTGAACTCAAAGAAAATCATTCGGCTGATCTGATTGCTTCAACCGAAGCGCGCGACACAAAACAGATAACGCAAATCCGACACGCTGAACTCACGCGCCGTCAGGCCATCGTGGCCGCGATTTCAGTTGAAGACGAACTCACGCGCACGCTCACCACTGCCGCCGATCAATTCATCGTGAAACGTGGCGCAGGCCATACGATCATCGCGGGTTATCACTGGTTTAGCGATTGGGGACGCGACACGATGATTGCGTTGCCGGGGCTGACACTCACGACTGGTCGCACTGACGTGGCAGCCAGCATCTTGAAAGAATTCACGCAACACGTAAGCCAAGGCATGTTGCCCAACCGCTTTCCCGATGCGGGCGAAGCGCCGGAATACAACACCGTAGATGCGACGCTATGGTACATCGAAGCCGTGCGCGCGTGGCTTGCGGTCACAGGTGATACGGCGTTCGTCAAAGAGCAGCTTTACGCTACGTTGACTGACATCATTGACTGGCACGAACGCGGGACGCGCTACGGCATTCGCTTAGATGCCGACGGTTTGTTGCGCGCGGGCGTGCCGGGCGTACAACTCACGTGGATGGATGCGAAGGTCGGTGACTGGGTCGTCACGCCGCGCATCGGCAAGCCCGTCGAGATTCAAGCGCTGTGGTTCAACGCGCTCTGCGTAATGCGCGATTTGGCCGACAGCTTGAGTGATAAGGCAAACGAAAAACGCTACCAACAAATGGCGGCGCGCGCCAAACGCAGCTTTAACGAACAGTTTTGGAACGAGACAGCGGGTTGTCTTTATGATGTGGTTGACGGCGAGATGCGCGACGGTTCGATTCGCCCCAATCAGATTTTTGCGGTGAGCTTGCCGCACGCGATGTTGACCAAAGCGCGCGCTCAACAGGTGGTCGCCGTGGTTGAGCGCGACCTGCTCACGCCTTACGGATTGCGCAGCCTTGCGCCTGACGATGCGCAGTATTGTGCGCGTTACGCAGGCGGCATTCTCGAACGCGACGGAGCCTATCATCAGGGTACGGTGTGGGCCTGGTTGTTGGGGCCATTCATCACGGCTTATCTCAAAACGTATAGCGGCAAAGCCGTACGCTCTCAGGTCGCACAATGGCAGCAAGCTTTGGCCGAACATTTGCGCGACGCAGGCCTGGGGCAAGTCTCTGAGATATTCGATGGCGCAGTGCCGCACGAACCGAACGGCTGTATGGCGCAAGCGTGGAGCGTCGCGGAATGGTTGAGTGCATCAAAGAAGAGCCTTCATAAAGTTCAATTCACTAAACGATAGGTTTAATCACCGCACATTTCTCAGCCTCAAACGCCGCTTGCAACTTTTCAAACATGGCTTCGTCGGTATAAGTGCCGATGATCGAGCCACCCGACCCCGCGAACTTGCCCGACGCACCCAGCGAACGCGCGAGTTCGACCATACGAATGTGTTTGGGGTTCAGGCTATAAAACGTCCGCCGCGTGTCAAAGTTTTTATTCATCAGCGTCGCCAACGTCGCGTGATCGCGCGTGAGCAAACATTCGCGCGCCTGTCGCGCGAGGTCTGCGAAAGTAAGCATGGCATTGACGACCAACGCTTCGCCGTTGTCATAACGCTTGCGAATGTCGTTGTGAAAGACATCGGAAGACTCGGCCAACTCAGTTTGATAGGCGATGTAAACCGGCGGCAGCAAGCTGAGATCAAGCGATTCGTATTGCCCGTAACCGTGCGCGTCCATAAACGACCTGTCGAAATCCATGTAAGTCAGCCCCTCGTAAACCTGTGCCACGCGGTCTTGCAAACCCGCGCCGATGCCGAGGTCTTCGCGTTCGACTGAGAGAATGATGCCCGGCAAAATTTCGCGCGGAATGGTTACGTCATAAAACTGGCACAGCGCACGCATCGTCGCTGTCACGATGGCCGACGAACCAGCGAGGCCGACCTG
This sequence comes from Acidobacteriota bacterium, assembly GCA_031414155.1. GTDB lineage: Bacteria > Acidobacteriota > Blastocatellia > RBC074 > RBC074 > JACPYM01. The sequence goes on along the minus strand of JANNUY010000674.1, from coordinate 5,726 downwards.
ACGCGGAATGTTTGAGTCGTAACGCAGCGAAAAATTCACGGCGGGCAATACGATTCGCTGCGTTTCGCAATACTCGGCGAAGCGTTTGATCGAAGCCTTAACCAGTCGCATCCCGCCGTAATAGCCATTGAGCCGCACGTCATAAAGCATGTCTTCGAGGCTATCGAACCGGCACTGATCTTGCCGCGTAGGCATGATTTCCAAGTGCGGCCATTCGTAAATGACCACCGTCGCCGCAAAGTTTTTGACGATGATGCTGATCGTTTTGCCGTGATAACCGTCGCTCGGATTGCCGATCAAGCCGGCGCGCGCATAGGCTTTGGTTTTGAACAGCCTCATGCGCCGACTCCTTTGAGCAATTCGGGCAAACGCTTGCGCAGGCTTTCGCCGAATTCAGGATCCGTCAGCGCGAACTCGACAAAGGTTTCAAAGTAACTTTCAAAATTGCCGATGTCGTAGCGTTTTTCTTCGGGGCTTAACCGCAAGCCGACAATGCGTCCACCTTCTTTTTGCACGAGGCGAATGGCGTCGGTGATTTGCAACTCGCCGCGATGATCGAAAGGCGTGCGTTTGATCGCGTCGAAGATGTTGGGCGAAAACACATAACGCGCAGCGATGGCTAAGTTGCTGGGCGCTTTGTCTACGTCGGGTTTTTCTACGAGGTCGGTGATGTCGAATACATCACTTTCTCCATTCCAATGCGCAGGTTTGACGATGCCGTAATTTTTGACTTCGTGGCGTGGGACCTCTTCGACCACGATGGCTACGTCGGCATTGCGGGCTTCAAAGGCTTTGACGAGACGCGCGACGGCGTCAGATGACTTGTGGCGTCCGATGATGGAATCACCCAGCGCGCAAACAAACGGTTCCGTACCCGCAAAGTGTTCGGCGCACAAAATCGCATCGCCCAAACCTTTTTGCTGTTTCTGCCGCGTGTAAAGGTAATGCACGCCCAACCGTTCGTATGCGAGTTCTTGCAACAACTCTTCCTTGCCGGTTTCGCGCAAGGCACGAATGAGTTGATGGTCTTCGTCAAAATGATCTTCGATGGAATGCTTGCCGCGTCCGGTCACGAACAGCAGCCGTTCGATGCCTGATTCGCAAAGCTCTTCGACGACGTATTGCACGATGGGCTTTTTGCCGACCGGCAACATTTCTTTGGGTTGCGATTTGGTCGCAGGCAACAGGCGCGTGCCCAATCCCGCGACGGGTACGACCGCATTTCTAATAGCCACTTGATGATTTCTCCTGTGAATAGTTGTGCTAACGAGACGGGCTGGTAATATACGGCAGCAGTCGTGACACGACAAATTTCTACGATTTTGAGAATTCAGGAGTCAGGAGTCAGAATTTTAGTCATCCCTGAATTCTGACTCCTGAATTCTGACTCCTGACTCCTTTCAACCCCGAATGATCGAAGACGCCATCTCCCACTATCACGCGTTGCTCACCCAACCGATGCTCGACGATGCACAGGCGCAACTTGCCGCTGGCATCGAACGACACAATCTGAAATTCGGCACACGCCCGATTTGCAATGTGCTGCGTCCGCTGTTCGTGAACGCGCGGCAATACGAATACATCAAACGCGAATCGGCGCTGGTGCTTTTCGCCATCGAAAAGCTCGGTCGCCACTTGATGGAAAACGAAGCGTTGCGTGCCACGCTCGACCTCACGCCGCTCGAAGAACAAGCCATTCATATCGAACCTGGCTTCCCTGCTCCCGATGTGAGTGGACGCCTCGATGCGTTTTTGAATTCGCACGATGATTTCAGCTTTGTCGAATATAACGCCGACTCGCCCGGCGGTTTGCTGTATGGCGATGTGTTGGGTGAAGTCTTTGCCGGGATGCAAATCGTGCAAGCATTTCAGCGCCGCTTTCCGTTGCGCCGCATCGCCATTCGTCCGCAACTGTTGCGGCAGATGATTTTGAACTACCAGCTTTTCGGCTGGCATGAACACCCGCGCATCGCCATCGTGGATTGGGAAGGCGCTGCGACGCACGCTGAATTTGAATTGGCTCGCCAGTATTTCGAAGAGAAGGGTTATTCGACCATCATCGCTGACCCGCGCCAGTTGGAATATCGCGGCGGCTGGTTGCGCGTAGGCGATTTCAAAATCAATCTCGTTTATAAGCGCGTGCTGGTCAGCGAACTGCTCGAACGCGAGGGGCTGCAAACGCCGTTGATTCGTGCGATGCGGGACCGCGCGGTGTGCGTGATGAATTCGTTGCGTGTGCAGATGCTGACCAAAAAAGCCATGTTCGCCTTGCTCGACGACCCCGCTAACGAGCGGCTTTTCACGGTCGAAGAAATCAGTGCATTACGCCGCCACATTCCGTGGACACGCAAGTTGCGCGACGGCAAGACGACCTATCGCGGACGCAAGATCGAGTTGCTTGAACACCTCGGCGCGAATCGTGAACGAATGGTGCTGAAACCCAACAGCGAGTATGGCGGGCGCGGCGTAGTGCTGGGTTGGGAATGCTCTGATAGCGAATGGCATCAGGCGGTGCGCGACGCGCTGTCGAAATCCGCCGTCGTGCAAGAGCGCGTAGAAGTGTTGCGTCAGACTTTTCCGGTTATTCACGACGATGAAGTTTTGGCCGAAGAGCGTTATGTTGATTTCGATCCTTACACCTGGAGCGGCGAACAAGTCGAAGGCGCAGGTATACGGCTTTCATCAGATGCGCTGTTAAATGTTTCGGCGGGCGGCGGTTCCGCTACGCCGATGATGGTGATCGAACGCGACTTGCACACGCGCTGGTGAGCGTGCGCTGATGAATGGCTTGCATTACACTCGCGCGCGGAAAAATTCACGAGCCGTATCCCCGACTTCTTACGGCTTCCCCATAACCCCACAGGTTTACTGGTAGGACAGGTTCTTAGCCCGTCCTACCGATGAGGAGTTTTATGAAACTGAAGAATCTTGCTTTGCTCTTGCTGGCGCTGTGCGTAATTGCGCCTGCGTCTTTCGCCAAACCAACCACCTCGTTTCGCATTCGCGCCGACATTGATTTCGACTTTTACGTTGGCAGCAAACGCCTGCCCAAAGGCGAATACAACATCGAATCAGTCAATGACAGCGGGCTGATTCGCGTCACCAACGTCAAGAAAGGCAAGTCGGCGACCATCCTCACCGTGCGCGGCAAGATGACGAACAAGCCGAAATCCAAACTCGGCTTCCGTCGTTATGGTGAACAATACTTCCTACGCAAAATTTGGGACGGACAGAACGACATTCTCGAAATCGAACGTTCGAGCGCCGAGAAAAAAGCCGCTAAAGCCGCCAAAGGCAAAGAAGACGACGAAGGCGACGAAGTAGACAAGGGCTAACGAAAGACCCAAACCATTTCGCCACGAATTTCACGAATTAGCACCAACAGGCTTACGTGTTAATCGGTGAAATTTCGTGGCGAAAATATCGAGCGACTATGCAAATCACGCTACGCAAAATCAGCGCGGTCAACATCCTCAGCCTCAGCGGCGAACTGAGTGCCCAGCGCCAACCTGAAGCGTTGTCACAACAGGTCAAAGCCTTGCTGGAACAGGGCGAACGACTGCTGCTCATCAACCTCAAAGATTGCACGCGCATTGACAGCATGGGCTTGGGCGAACTCGTCAAGGTTTATTCGTTGATCGCGGCGGAACGCGGCTTACTCAAACTGACCGAAGTTCCCTTGCGGTTGCGCGGCTTGATCGTCGCCGCCAACCTCATCGAAGTTTTAGAAATTTACGAAACTGAACGCGAAGCGATTAACAGTTTCGGCAATTAACAACCTGGGTGCGCGGGTTACTGAATGCTCCACACCGGAATGCGTCCTGGTGTCCACGGAGCGCCTGCTGCTTCCATCGCTTTTTCGAGTTTCGGCCACTCGGTTTCGGCGATGGCTTTCAGTTTTTTCAACTCTACGTCGAACTCAGTCGAAGCGATGCCGTATTCACTAACCTGCGTGCCGGTGGGCTTCGCGTTCGCCATGCGCGTCGCCGCCGCGACCGTGCCTACGCGCTCAGAAATCGAAGGCGGCGGATTAATTTGCCGCGCTTGCAAAGCACGATCTCCGCTCATCGCCTTGATGATTTCCGACAGCCGCTTGTCGAGGCTGGTGACTTCTTCAATCAACTTGTCGCTCGCTGACGGAGTCTCTTGCAAGGCACGTTTCGCCAAAGCCAGTTTGCCTTTCAATTCGTTCGCTACGCCTGAAGCGCCTGTCACGGCGCGTTGCAAACGAATCGCTTTTTGCTGAAATTCAAACAGCGTCTTGCGATCAGCCGCCGCGAGCGTCAGCGAACCTTCGGTGACGACGTTGAACGATTGCGGCGCGCTAAGTGGCGTCCAGACGCCATTGACACGCTTCGACAAACTCACGGTATATTTGCCCGGCATCACGAGTTGTCCGCCCGGCGGCGGGCCAAACAATTCTTCTAAATCCGTACCCGGCGCAGCCGCGCGCGGAGGCGCAAGCGTAGCCGCCGGATAGCGCAAGTCCCACGCGATGCGCTGGGTGCCTTGCGCGGGCGCGGCGTTCAAACGGCGCACTACGTTGCCCGCCGCGTCTTTCACCGTGAGCATCAACGCCGGAGCCTCTTCAACGTCTTCGGCGCTGAGTTCGGCTTGCGTCGGGTATTTATACGTTTTGCCTTCGGCGTCTTTCTCACGCAGCTTGCGTTCGGCTTCGCGGCGCAATTGCTTGCTGGTCTTGATGGCCTCTTTCAGATAAACCGTAAAGGTCGCGCCGAACGCCGGATTTTCAGCCGCATATAAACTCTCACCTTGAAACGCCTTGCCGCGTCCGCCATAAGGTTGCGTTTGCACAAACATCAGCGCGTCTTTGACTTCATATAGATGGGCTTCGCTGGCGAGGAGTTCGTTCGTCACTTGGCGCAGCGGCGCGTAATTGTCGAGAATATAAATGCCGCGTCCGAAAGTGCCGACGACTAAATCGTTCTCGCGCTTTTGAATCGCCAGATCGCGCACCGCAATCGTAGGCAAGCCGCCTTTGAGTTGCACCCATTTGCCGCCCGCGTCATTACTGAAAAACAAACCGAACTCCGTGCCGACAAACAGCAGGTTCGCGTTCACGTGGTCTTCGGCAATCGCCCACGTCGGATGATTCTTCGGCAGGTTGCCCGTAATCGCCGTCCACGTTTTGCCCGCGTCGGTGGTCTTCAAAATATAAGGCGCGAAATCAGAACTCTTGTGATTGTTCATCACCGCGTAAGCCACGTTCGCGTCGTGTTGTGAAGCCAGCAAACGCGCGACAAAAGTTTTTTCAGGTACGGAAGGAAAGGTCTCAGTCTTGCGCCACGTCTTGCCCCCGTCTTCGGTGACTTGAATCAAGCCGTCGTCGGTTCCAGCGTAAAGCAAGCCTTCGCGTTTCGGTGATTCGGCCAGCGCGACGAGGTTGCCGTATTGCGACGTAGACTGGTTTTTCGCAATCGCCTCAGGCCCCCAGAGTTTGCCCATCACCGGCAACGCGTCACGATCAAGCTGCCGCGTCAGGTCGCCGCTGACCGCCCGCCAATTGTCGCCGCGATCATCACTGCGAAAGAGTTTGTTCGCGGCGAAATAAATGCGCTTGCTGTTGTGCGGACTAATCAGCAAAGGCGAATCCCAGTTCCAACGCAGCGCCGCTTCGCCCTTGCCCTCTTTGGGTTGAATGCCAATGCGTTCGCCCGTGCGTTTGTCGAAACGCACCAGCACGCCGTATTGCAACGACGCATAAA
>JANNUY010000673.1:0-4951 GCA_031414155.1 Acidobacteriota bacterium | reverse complement strand
TTCGACTTCCCATTCGCCGTTGAGTCCATAAATCGCCGCGTCGGGCGCGCGCACTGTGCCGCCGTCCATCAGCATCGGCATCGGGAACGAAGCCACCAAACCGCCCCAGGTTTTCTTGCCGACGATTTGGCCTACGTTGAGCTTGCGGAAGTACCACGGCAGCGCGTCTCCGCCGGAACCGGCCATTTCGTTGACGAGCATGACTTTCGGGCCGTAAATCGCGCCCGTCGGCGAAGTCAAATCCTGACCGCCTTCGCGGAAGTAAACGTTGCTCAGTTTTTTGCGCGCGAGCGTTTCAGCGACGTAATCGGCGAGGAAGCCGCCGTTGTTGAAACGTTCGTCAATCACCGCGCCTTGCTTGTCGGTTTGCGCAAAGTAATAGCGCGTGAAATTGATGTATCCGCCATTTGCCGTATCGGGCAAATGCACGTAAGCCAGCTTGCCGCCCGACAACTCACTCACCTTGCGGCGATTGCCTTCGATCCAGTCGAGATTGCGCAAGCCTTGTTCGTTGCCGCTGGGAACAACGGTGACTTCGCGCGAACCCGTGCCGTCGGCGTTGGGGCCGACTTTGATGACGACCTGCTTACCCGCCTTGCTTTCAAAGAAGCTGTAAACATTGTCAGTCTCGCGTACCTCGCGGCCATTGACCGCCAACAGGTATTCGCCCGCTTTGACGTTCACGCCGGGTTGCGTGAGCGGCGCGCGCAAACGCGGATTCCAGTTTTCGCCGTTATAAACCTTGGCGAAACGATAGCGTCCGTTCTCTAACTTGTAATCAGCGCCCAACAAACCCACCGCGACGAAGCTCGGATTCGGCACGTCGCCGCCCCCGATGAACATGTGTCCGATGGTGAGCTGGTTGCACATTTCGCGGAACAAGTAATTCAAATCGCTGCGATGAGCGACGGCTTTGACATAAGGCTCATATAGTTTTTCGAGCGCCTTCAAATCCATGCCGTGCGCGTTCGCGGCGTAAAAGAAATCCCGTTCGCCGCGCCAGACTTCTTTGAACATTTGCCGCCATTCGGCCTGCGGGTCAATTTGCACTTCCATCTCGGCCATCTTCAGCATGTTCGGCCCGCCCGGTGCGCCCGGCGGCATCGGTGCGCCCAACGTCGCCGCGTTGCCAATCACCCAACTGCCCACGGGGCCGAAGCCCTGCCGATAAAGCACCTTCTCGCCGTTCGCCGAAACGATAAACGTGGCGACGCCATCCAGCACCTTGTCGAACTTGCGCTTGTCGAAATCGAATTTGTGTACGGTCGCGCTGGCTGGCCCGGTTGGATCAACATTGAGCGGCGGATTTTCGACCAGATAAATCACGCCCGCTTTGCCCGCCACTAAATCACCGTAAGGCTTCGCGGGAATCGGCAACGCGATGATGCGCTGACCGATGTCGTCGAAATCAATACGAACCGGCTCTGGTTCTTTTTTCGCACCAGGCGCAGCAGGTGGCTTCGGAGCTTCGGCCTTCTTCTCTTCAGGTTTGTCTGTGGGTTTATCAGCAGGCTTCGCCTCGTCTTTTTTATCAGCGGGTTTATCAGCGGGTTTGTCTTCCGCGATTTTCTCTTCGTCGCTTTCAGGTGCTAATGGCGAAGCCTGATCGTTGCGCAACACGATGGCGTAAACGCTGCGCGTGGCTTGATGGTTGATGCCAGAAAGATCAATGAAACTCAGCGTAGGCCCGATGTTCGTACTCGCGGTGAAATACAAATACTTGCCCGCTTTGTCGAACGCCGGATAGCGCGCATCGCTCAAGCCGTCGGTGAGTTGTTCGGCCTTGGCGGTTTCGAGCGAATAGACAAACACCGCGCGCAACACGTTCGGCAGTTGTTTGGTGTAAGCAATCCAGCGGCTGTCAGGTGCCCAGACCGGTTGCATTACATCGTCGTTGAAACCAATCGGATTCGCGTCCACTTTGACCGGTGTGCCCTTTTCGATGTCGAGATACCAAAGCTGAAGTTTCTTATCCAGGTAAGCGATCTTCTTCGAGTCAGGCGACCACGTAGGCAGGTAATAAAACGTTTGCGGCGCGCTGGGCTTGAACTTTTTGACTTCGCCTGTGCCTTTTTGATCGCGGATGTGCAGTTCATATTCGCCTGACTCTTCGCTGAAATAGGCAATCCATTTGCCATCGGGCGACCACGAAGGATCGCGTTCCATCACGCCCTTCGTATTGGTCAAATTACGCGGGTCGCCTTTTTCGGCGGGTACGCTGATGATTTCGCCGCGCGCTTCAAACACGGCGCGCGCGCCCGTCGGCGAAAGCGCCGCCATTGATTTGCCGGTGAAAAGATCAGTGGCAACGCGATTGCCGACCCTTTCAAAACGCGGACGCAGCGACAGCAAATCGCTGTTGACGCGAATCCTCACCGGCTGCGATTTGTTCGCCTTGAGGTCGTAAAGATGAATCGAGCCGAAGCGTTCATACACAATCACGCCCGGCCCCGCCGAAGCCGATTTAATGTCCAACTCAGCGGGCGGCACAGCTTGCGTGACCTTTTTAGTTTTCGTGTCGTAAGCAAAAAGCGTCACCGCTCCGCTGGGGCTGTTGCGGTCAGAGAGAAAGAAAACACGATCGCCCACCCACATCGGATTGCGATCAATCGAATTTTCGCGCGGCAATTTTTCGATGGATGAATCGGCGAGTTTGGCAATCCAAATCACGTCTTGCTGGCCGCCGCGATAACGCTTCCAATCGCCCTGCCATTGCGCCAGCGGCTCATAAGCCAGCGATAAACCATCCGGTGAATACGCGCCATGCTCTGCCATCGGCAGCGGCAACGGCGTAGGAAAACCTCCGCCCACGCTCACCGTATAAAGCCGGAAGAAAACGTTGGCGTAACTCTCGCGCGTCGAAGTAAACAGCACTTGCTTACCGTCGTTCGTCCAACCCGCAGTGAGGTCAGGCCCCGGATGATAAGTCAGCCGTTTGGGTACGCCGCCGCTCGCGGGCATGACGAACACATCCGTGTTGCCGTCATACGCGCCGGTAAAAGCGATCTGCGTACCGTCCGGCGAAAAGTAAGGATCGGTCTCATCGCCTACGCCCGAAGTGAGTCGCTTAGCATCGCCGCCCGCGCGCGGCACCGTCCACAAATCGCCCGCGTAATTAAACGCGATGTGCGTTTGATTCACCGTCGGCTTTTGAAAGAGTGTGGCGTCTTGTGCGTACGCGACCGTGCCGAACAGGGTCAGCGCCAATAGAGACAGGGTTCGTTGAAGTGTTTTCATTTTTTTCCTCAGAAAACTTCCAAAATCTGTAGGGCAGATTCTTAACCTGCCCGCATTATGCGACCTCAAAATCTAGGGCAGTTTAATAACCTGCATCCGTAATCGCCTTCTTCTCCAGCTTCGGCGCGTACTTCTTCACTACGGTTTCGATCTCACTGGCCTTGCCAATCAAGACGAACACCAAATCATCTTTCGGAAAATAAGTCTTGATGATGCGTTGCGCATCGGCCAGCGTCATCGCGTCCACCGTTTGCGCGAACGCATTCAAGTCTGTCGCGTCCAGTCCGAAAAATTCATAGCTGGCGAGTTGTGCGGCGAGCTGGTCGTTGGTTTCAATCGTCGGCGGGAACTGTCCCTTGAGATAATTTTTGGCCGACTGCAAATCCTTTTCGCTGACGCCTTCAGCGTGCAGCTTGTCGAGAATCTTGAGCGTCAGGTCAATGGCTTTTTCGGTCGTCTCATTGCGCGTATAGGTCGCAATCGCAAAAGTACCGCGCGCCTTGCGTTGGTCGAAAAACGAATTCGCGCCATAGGTCAGCCCTGAACTCACGCGCAGCGCGTCGTTCAGCATCGAGGTGAAGCGTCCGCCAAACAGCGTATTGATCACTTGAATCTGCAAGCGGTCTTGGTTGTTGCGCGCGATGCCGAGATTGCCGATGCGAAAATAGGTTTGCGTCGAATCGGGCTTGTCTACCAACAATAATTTTTTGCCCGTGAACGCGGATGCCTCAGGCACGCTCACCGGCGGCGCAGTTTTCGCGGCCCACGCGCCGAACTTCGCCTCAATCAGCTTTTCCATCTCCGCCGTAGCGAAATCGCCCACCACAGAAAGAATCGTATTAGACGGCGTGTAATAGGTCGCATAAAACTTCGCCACGTCTTCGCGCGTGATCGCAGCCGCCGTCGCTTCGGTCGCGTTGCGTCCGTAAGGATGCGCGCTGCCATAAAGATAAGCGTTGTAATACTGCCCGATCACGCCTTGCGCCTGATCTTTGGCGGCTTTGAGTCCGTCAACGAATTGCTTTTGCAACTTGGTGAATTCATCGGCGGGAAACGTAGGCGCGAGCAAACAGTCAGCGAGAATGTCTAAGCCTTTCGCCAAATCTTTCTTAACGAACTCAGCCCGCCCCGTCGTGCTGTCGGCTCCATCGCCGAAACCGAGTTGCGCGCCCGTGAAATCGAGTTCGTTAGAAATCTGATCGGCGCTGCGCGTCTTTGTGCCTTTGCGCAACAAGCCCGCGACCATCGAGGCAGTTCCCTCTTTGCCAGCCGCGTCGGCGGTGGTTCCGGCTTTAACCAGCAAGCTAAAACTCACCAACGGAACTTCGTGCTGTTCCATCAAGATGATCGTCAGTCCGTTTTTGAGTTTGGCTTTTTTATAAGGCGGCAATTTGATTCCGCCCGATTGGGCAAAGAAAGTTGGCGCGGCGAGTAAGGCGATGAATAAGAATGAAAGAATTCGTTTGTGCATACGGGTAAGTCTGTCAGTCATTGAGCGGCGCGCAGCGTATCCGTAGCCTGACCGTTAGCGAGGGCTACCTCGACGTTGCGCCCTTCGGCATTACCAGGCGCGTCCTCAAGGTAGCCCTCGCTAACGGTCGGGCTACGGACACGAGCGGCACTATTTCTTTTCCGGTACGAGCGTCGCCACCGTGCGATTCTTGGCGGTGAAATAAGCCGCCGCGACGCGCTGCAAATCGGCCTTCGTCACTTT
>JANNUY010000672.1:0-2186 GCA_031414155.1 Acidobacteriota bacterium | reverse complement strand
CGCACCGTCACCTTGCTGGGGCGCGAAGCGAGCGGATAGGTTTCGACGGATGAGAGCGCCAGGGGGGCATATGGGTAAGTGGACATTGCAAAATTATTTTTGATTCGGCGCTGATTGAGCTTGTCCCGCTTTTCTGGTCGGAGTTGCAGGCTCTTCGTTATTGAGTAACTTTTCGATGGCGGCTTGTAAGGCCACTTCATCGCCCGCGTCGTAACCCAATGCGCTCCATTTGATAACACCTGCGCGATTGATGAGAAAGGTTTGCGGGATGAGATTGGCTTGATATTGCAAAGCGATCGTACGCTTGGGGTCTACGAGCGAATTAAAGGTATATCCTTTTTCTTTCATGAAATCCTGCGCAATATCGAGGTCTTCGGCGCTAATGCCTAAAACGACCAAGCCTTTGTCTTTGAATTGATTATGCAGCTTTTGCAAATGAGGCAATTCAGCCAGGCAGGGGCCACACCAGCTAGCCCAAAAATTCAGCAGAATTACCTGGCCTTTGTGTGCGGCCAGTTCAACGGTGTTTCCTTTGAGGTCTGTCAAAGCGAACGGAAGGGCATCTTTGCCCGTCAGGTTAGGAGCAACGCGGGCAGGCGGCTCAGGCGCTTTGAATTCGGCGATTTCTGTCACGCCTTCGGGCGGGGTGAAGGTAAATAATTCGGCAGCCAATGGCTCGTTTACTTTGAACGGTGTGTAATCATATTGCGTTACGAAATCACCCTCCGAAATGCCGTTGCCGCTTTTTGAATGTGCGTGATTCCAATCGCGGATTACCAATTTACGTGCCGTATCAATCCACACCTTTTGGTCATTGTTCGTGCTATTCGTCAAATGCAGGATGACGCAATTGATGGTTTGACCGTTGACGGTGAGCGCCTCCTGCCCGACCACGACGAATCGTGTCATACGCTCGCCAACCTTTTGCAATCTGCTCACTAAGGATCGGTTATCTACGGCAAAGTAAGCCGGATCATAAATTATGCCGTTAGGCTGAAGCGGCTTGGCAGGCGGCTTATTGGCGTCCTGGCGGGTGAATTGTTTGCGCCAACCAACATACGCCCAGCGAGTAACACCATCTGAGATCACCAGAGAAATTTCAGCAGTGCTGGTTGATTCGAGACGGAAGCGATTTTCACCGTCAACGGTTAGTTCGTACCGGCTCTGGCTTTGTTGTCTTGAGGTGAGGCCGTACGCTTCGGTCTGGTTGATGTTGGTTTTGAATATGCCGAACTGATAACGCGGCATTGCTTTGTAGTTTTCTGCTACCTCTTTGATTAGCGATTTGGCGTCAAGTTCTGACCGGCCAGTATTGGCAGTAGGCGTTTGGGCGTAAGCCACCAAACTGGCGAAAACTAAAAAGAGGAAAGCGGCTGGTTGCAATCTTACTTTCAACATAATGTCTCCCAACTGAAAAGCTTTTGATGAAAGTGTCAGGCGCTCAGGCCGGACACAATGCGTCTTCGATTAACTGGCAAATAATATGGCTCGCCGCGATGTGTACTTCTTGAATGCGCGGCGTGTCTGAATGCGGCACGATGAGCGCGAGGTCAACTAAGCCAGCCAGTGCGCCGCCCGTGTTGCCCAACAAGCCTATCGTAACCAGGCCCTGTTCGCGCGCCTGTTTGATGGCGGCGATTACGTTCGGCGAATTGCCGCTGGTCGAGAGGGCGAAGGCTACGTCACCGGCTTGTCCCAAGGCTTTGAGTTGGCGCGCGTAAACATAATCGAACGAAAGGTCGTTGCTGATTGCCGTCAGCAATGACGTATCGGTTGTCAGGGCCAACGCGGGCAATGCGCGGCGTTCGCGTCCCATTCTGAAAGCGAGTTCGGCGGCGATGTGTTGCGCGTCGGCGGCGGAGCCTCCGTTACCGAACAAAAATAGCTTATGCCCTGCGCGCATGGCCGTGATGATGAGTTGCGCGGCTTGCGCGACTTGGGCGGACTGTTCCGCGAAAAAACGCTGTTTGGCCGTCACACTTTCGCGCGCGAGTGCCGCGATGACGGGCAGCATTGCTTCTGTTTCATCAATAGGCTTGGGTGACGCTGCCAGCGTCGCGGGTGATTTGTGCATACTCAGGTGACTCATTGCGTGGTTCGATAATTTCCAACGTGAATTCGGCGCGTCCGATGCGCAACTGGTCGCCATTCGTTAGGGGTTCGGGTTTGACGAGTTTGTCGCCGTT
>JANNUY010000671.1:0-3224 GCA_031414155.1 Acidobacteriota bacterium | reverse complement strand
AAAATCTTTGAAGCAATGGCCTCTCTCGGACTGACCTTTGAAATCATTTACGTTGACGACGGCAGCCGCGATGGCAGCCTCGCATTGCTCAAACAGTTCGCCGACGCCGACCCGCGCGTCAAAGTCGTAGCCTTTCGCCGCAATTACGGACAGACCGCCGCGATGGCCGCCGGCATTCACGCGGCGCAAGGCGAGATACTCATCCCGATGGATGCCGACTTGCAAAACGATCCGGCGGACATCAAGCGATTGCTCGACAAACTCGACGAAGGCTTTGACGTAGTCTCAGGCTGGCGCAAAGACCGGCAGGATGCCTTTATCACGCGCACCTTCCCTTCGCGCATTGCCAACGCGCTGATCTCGCGCATCGGTGGCGTCGCGCTGCACGATTACGGCTGTTCGCTCAAGGCTTATCGCCGCGAAGTTTTGAAAGATGTGAACCTTTACGGCGAGATGCACCGCTTCATTCCGATCTATGCGGCGTGGGCGGGCGGACGTGTCACTGAAATTCCCGTGACACATCATCCGCGTACGGCGGGTGTTTCAAAATATGGCTTGTCGCGTACGATCAAGGTCATCTTCGATATGGTGACGATCAAATTTATGGCGAGCTATCTGACCAAACCGATTTATCTGTTTGGCGGCGCAGGCATGATGTCGTTTGTGATTTCTTTGCTGGCAGGCGCACTGGCCTTTCTGATGAAGTTTTTAGACTGGCCGAAACATGCGGACTTCATTCAAACGCCGCTGCCCGTGGTGGCGATGGTGCTTTTCGCGCTCGGCGTACAGTTTTTCCTGATGGGCTTGATCGCCGAAATCGTCGTACGCACTTATCACGAATCTCAGGGCAAGCCGATTTATACGGTGAAAGCGCGCTATAACTTCGACAATTAAAACTGAGCCGCCCACTTACAATTATCGAATCGCAATCCTCACGGCATTCGCCACCTTTCCATCCACCGTTATCAACACATCAACTTCGCCGCGTCCTTTCAACCCGCGCGGAATAACGAGATTGGCTTGGTCTACGCCAATCAGGCTGCCTTGCGCACCGGCAAAGGGTACGTTGCCCGCTACGCCACCCAACGTAGCCGACACGCTGGCGAGGCTGCTGCGATAAGCGAAACCGGTTCCATACAAAATCAAAAACACCTGATCGGTTTCGGGGCCGAGGTCAATCGGCGCGGGCTGCCATTGCGAGGTTTGCTGATTGAAAGTCGAAAGCGATTCATAGGCGAACGTGTTGTCGGCCTTGACGCGCAAGATCAACGCGGCGGGTACGCCTGCCCCGTTCGCATTGGCGGTGAAGATGCCCGGCGCGACATCAACCACGTTGACAGTGCCGAGCGAGATTTTATTGTCGCCGCTGGTAAGCGTGATCGTCGCCAAGCCAGCCGCCGTGCCAGGGGGCATCTGGTAATTCACTTGCGTAGGCGCTACGAAAAATAATGGTGCCAGCCGCGTTATGCCTGCGCTGTCGCGTACCGTGACGCTCGTGCCGCGCAAATTGGTCGGCAACGGATTGGTGCGCGCGAGTTCGACGCCCGTCGCCAGATTCACGCCAAAAGCCGCCACGATGGAATCGCGCGCGAGTTCGTTCGTGCGATAGCTGGCCGCCGACGTGCTGGCAAGAGGCGAAGCGATAGTGACCAGTTGTGCCAGCGACACGCTGCCGCTTGAGCAAGCGCCGGGTGGATTCGCCACTGTCACCAACCCGCTGCCGACAGCGTTAAGGTCGCTCGCCAAAATTTGCGCAGTTAATTGCGTGGCGCTGACAAAAGTCGTCGCGCGGTCAGCGCCGTTCCAACGCACGACCGAAGACGGCGAGAAATTAGTGCCTATCAACGTGAGCGTGAATGCCGGGCCGCGCGCCGCAACCAGATTGGGCGATAGGCTGGTCAACCCCGGCGGTGGCGCAGACACTTGATTGATCGTGAAGGTGAGACTGTTCGACACCCCTCCGCCCCCAGTGGTCGAGGCCGGATTGAATACGCTAACAGCGGCGTTGCCCGCATTCGCCAAATCGCTGGCGGGAATGGTTGCGCTCAATTGCGTCTGGCTGATGAATGTCGTCGCGCGGTCAGCGCCGTTCCAGCGAATGACGGCTCCGCTGACAAAACTGTTGCCGCTGACCGCCAACGTGAAACCGCCGCCACAGGCATTCGCGTTGTTCAGATTCAAACTCACCAACACCGGCAACGGATTCGGCGCGGCATTGATCGTCAACGTCACCGCATTGCTCACGCCTCCGCCGCCAGCGGGTGAAGCCGGATTGACGACGGTTACGTTGACCGTACGCACTGTGAGCAAATCATCCACTGTAACTTGCGCGCGCAATTGCGACGCACTGACGAACGTCGTCGCGCGCGCTGAATTGTTCCATTGCACCGTTGCGCCATTGACGAAATTAGAACCGTTGACCGTGAGCGAAAACGCCGCGCCGCCCGCTGTCGCGTTAGGCGGCGACAGACTATTCAACCCCGGTAACGGGTTGACGATGCTCAAGCCGATGGCGTTCGACGTACCTCCGCCTCCGCCGGTAGAAGGCGGATTGAATACCGTAATCACCACCGCACCTTGTTGCGCACCGAGCGCGGCAATATCGCTAGCGGGAATTTGTGCCGTCAGTTGCGTCGCGCTGACAAACGATGTCGGGCGGTCGGCACTGTTCCAACGCACGAGTGACGCGCTGGTGAAATTGGTTCCGGTAACGGATAACGCGAAAGCATTGCTGCCTACGGTCACGCGATTCGGCGATACGCTCGACAACGTAGGCGCAAGCGCCAACGGCTCTGTGATTGACAGCGCCAGCGTATTCGACAGCCCGCCGCCTCCGCCCCCAAATGGCGGATTAGAGGGCGGATTCAACACATTGACGTTTATGACGCCGACGCTGGTTACGTCTCCCGCCATCACCTGCGCCGTCAATTGATTCGCACTCACAAAAGTCGTCGCGCGATCGGCGCCATTAAATTTCACTTGTGCACTGCTTACGAAATCACTGCCATTGATCGTCATCACAAACGCGCCAGAGCCAACGATTACGTTGGTCGGATTCAAGCTCGTAACCATCGGAAAAGGGTTCGGTGTTGGTGTCGGCGTGGGAGTTGGTGTTGGCGTGGGCGTCGGCGTCGGCGTCGGCGTCGGTGTTGGCGTGGGCGTCGGCGTCGGCGTAGCGGTCGGCGTCGGTGTCGGCGTGGGAGTTGGTGTTGGCGTTGGTGTTG
>JANNUY010000670.1:0-2666 GCA_031414155.1 Acidobacteriota bacterium | reverse complement strand
TGCGCCATCAGCGCAACCGGAACACAATGCGCCCTCGTATTCCCATCCATCTTTCACTAAACGCAGGCAATTTGCAGGAGCATTCGTAGCCCATGAAAAAAACGGTTTGCCAGATAATGTTGAAGATAGTCTTGTTGCTTATGAGCGCCGTTGGTGCGTTGGCACAACCAAACAACACCGCTCAGACTAATTGGGCGCAATGGCGTGGCCCGGCGCATAACGGCGTAGCGCGCGGCGACGCGCCTACCACCTGGAGCGATAAGCAAAACATTCGCTGGCAATCCAAGCTGCCGGGGCGCGGACATTCGACGCCAATCATCTGGGGCAATCGCATCTTTTTGACAACGGCGGTTCCGGTCAGTCCCGCAGCGTTGAACGCCATTCCTGCGACTGCGCCTCCTGCACCGGGCAGTGGCGGACGTGGCATGCCCGGCGGTGGCGTAGGCGGCGGCGTTGAACATCAACTCGTCGTGATGTGTCTTGACCGCAAGACGGGCAAAGTCGTGTGGCAGCATTCGCCCAAAACCGCTGCGCCGCACGAGGGCTATCATCGAATGTATGGCAGCTTCGCCTCGAATTCGCCCGTGACTGATGGCAAAAACGTGTGGGCGTTTTTCGGTTCGCGCGGGCTGTATTGCTACGACCTGAACGGCAAGCTCGTCTGGCAAAAAGATTTCGGCGTGCAAATGAAAATGCGGCTGCAATTCGGCGAAGGCGGCGCGCCGGTGTTGGCGGATGATCGCCTTGTGTTGCTCTTTGATCACGACGCCGGATCGTTCATCGTTGCCGTAGACAAAAAAACCGGCAAAGAGTTGTGGCGCACGGCGCGCGAAGAAGTGAGTACGTGGACGACGCCGTTGATTTTTGAACACGCTGGACAGAAACAAGTGGTCGTGAGCGCGACTCGAAAAGTGCGCAGCTACGATTTGATGACGGGCAAGCTGCTGTGGGAATGCGCGGGACTGGGCGTGAATGTGATTCCGCAACCGATTTATCAGGACGGCGTAGTTTATGTGATGAGCGGATACGTCAATCCCAAGTTGATGGCGATCAAGCTGGGCAAGGAAGGCGACCTAACCGGAACCGACGCCGTGTTGTGGACGCAAACGAAGGGCTTGTCTTATACGGCTTCGCCGGTCTTTCACGACGGAAAGTTTTATGCCGTGACTGACAACGGGCTGGTGAGTTGTTTCGACGCCAAGACCGGGGAGCCTTACTACCAACAACAGCGATTGCCAAAACCTTATAACCTGAAGGCTTCGCCCGTGGCGGCGAACGGCAAGTTATATGTGCCGACCGAAGACGGCGATGTCGTCGTAGTCAAGCTCGGCGAGAAATATGAAGTTGTGGCGACGAATTCCATGCCCGATCAGTTGTTTATCGCTTCGCCCGTCGTGCTGGACGGCGAAATGTTTTTGCGTAGCCAAAACACGCTGTATTGCATCAGCGAAAAGAAATAAAGCATGTAGTCCCGCCTTCAGGAGGAATGTCGTGATTGCGCAGACATTTAGCCTGAAGGTGGGACTACATGCTCTTTTGAAGGAATTGAATGACCGCTTCCGCCCACGCATTTTCGCCGCTGATTTTTGAGCGACTCGCGCCAGCCGAGCAATTGCGACGTGCGCAAGAGTTTTTTGAATTGACGCAACAGCGGCGCACCGTGCGTGAGTTCAGCGATGAGCCGGTTCCGTTTGTGCTGATCGAACTGGCCATCAAGGTGGCGGCGACTGCACCCTCAGGAGCGAACCAGCAACCGTGGACTTTTGTGGTCGTCGGCAATCCCGAACTCAAACGCGCCATTCGTGAAGCCGCTGAGAAAGAGGAATATGAAAACTATCACGGGCGCTTTCCCGATACGTGGCTTAAAGAGTTGGAACAGTTCGGCACCGACTGGCACAAGCCCTTTCTCGAAATTGCGCCGTGGTTGATTGTGGTCTTTAAGCAGGATTACGGGTTGGTGATTGAACCGAGCGGACGCGAGCATAAGCTCAAACATTATTACGCCAACGAGTCAGTAGGCATTGCGACCGGCATGCTGCTCACCGCCTTGCATAACGCGGGACTGGCGACGTTGACGCATACGCCGAACCCGATGGGCTTTTTATCGAAGTTGTTGCAACGACCGAAAAACGAAAAACCGTTTTTATTGATTCCGGTGGGCTATCCGGCGGCGGATGCGCAAGTGCCGAACATCACGAAAAAGCAGTGGGCAGAGATTGCCCAGGTCTTTGATTAACGTCGGGTACGCACGCGCCCTCGCGTGCTGCTTCGGCAGGCAAGCCGTACTGTTGAAAGGGTCTTCTTTCAGCTGTATTCCGAAACAAAACGACGCTGGCACGCGAGGGCGCGTGCGCACCCAATTTTGGAGGACGATGATGAAAAAACAACCTGTAAAATCAGCTTCGCCATCGCGGCGCAGCTTCCTGAAAAATTCGGCGGCGACGGGCATCGGCTTGATGTTCGTACCAGTCGCATCGGTTTACGGCACGCCTGCCAACTCGTCATTGGGTTTAGGTGTGATTGGCTGCGGCGGACGCGGCACTTATGACACGGGCATCTTCGTGCAAAACACCGAGACGCGCGTGACGGGGTTATACGATTTATTCGACGACCGTTTGGCGAGTTTTAAGGATCGTTTCGACAAGATGGGCGAAGCGAAAGGCCAC
>JANNUY010000669.1:0-7458 GCA_031414155.1 Acidobacteriota bacterium | reverse complement strand
TCAAGTTAGGGAAAAATACAAGTTGCACTTACCAGCGCACGCGCACGCTGAACGAGCCACGATTGTCTTTGAAGAAATCGTCGTTGATGCCGATCAGCAAACGACCGTATTCATTAGGTTCGGTCGTGCCGCCGCCCTGACGCCCGACGTAAAGAATGTTTGAGTCGGTGCCATTGCGCAGTCGAATCTTGGCGATGAGTGCGCCAACGCCGTGGTCTTGCACCGGGTAACGCGACGTATTCACTTGCGCGCGCATTTCGCCTTCCGGCCCGACACTGCCGAAATTCGCGCTGATACCAATCGTGCCCTCGGCAATGATTTCAAAAGTCATATTGGGTTGCACGTCAATGCCCGTGTCTGTCCAGGCTTGTGTGCCCGAAACAGTTATGGTGCGTTCCTGCCCGGTGGTCGTACCGCCGGTATTGCCAGTGTTGCCGGTGTTACCCGTGTTGCCGCCGCCCGTGTAACCGCTGTTGGGATCAACTTGCACGCGCACTTTGAAAGCGCCGCGCGAGTTGCGGGTTTCGCCATGATTAACCGTGAAATAAAGCATGCCGTCGCGGTCGGCGATGAACTCTTTCGAACGTCCGACGACGATTGACGGAGCGTTGGCGTCCTGTCCGATGCCCGCGAGCAACACGCCATCCATCTCGTTGGGTTCGGGGGCGTATTGGTCGGCGCGCGTGCGCAAGCCTTCGGGGCCGGTGGTTGTGCGACCTTCGAGCGCGAGGCTGCCTGAGGCTTCAACGCGCACGCGCTGGCCGTTGCGCACCGTGATGTTCGAGCGAATCCACTGGTCGTCGAGCCGCACGTCGAATTCAGGATGGCTCGTCCAACCGCCGGTGCCTGGGCGCGTGGGAAAGCCGCCACCGGTGCCGGTGCCGCTGCCGCCTGGAGTGCCAGGGCGATAACTGTCGAGTTCGAGTTTGTTGACTTGCAGCGGCGTCCATTCGCCCCGGCTGCCGTTGTCGAGTTGAAAGATGAACTTGCCGTTCTCGAATCCGATGAACGTGCCTTTGATGACGCTGCCGTTTTTCAGATACAGCGTGTCGGCCAACGCCGCGCTCGCCAGCAACAGTGATAAGCAAATCGTAGCTAGTGTTTTTCTCATAACTTTTGTCTCTCAGAAGCTAAGAACGCAACAGGGCCGCGCTCGTTAAATGGGTCAAATAAATTCGTGGGGTGAAATCGCAGTATACAGGAGTGGTTTTGGCGGGAACAAATGCTAAATCGAACCTCAAGAGATTGGTACACGGATTTGACGGATCACAGATTGACCAGCGCGGATAGATCAGTCTGAATCCGTTTACGATCCGTCAAATCTGTGTGCCAAGGTTGATTGCTCTGATTTAGCGTAGCGCGTGGCTTTGCGTGGCTTTGCGTGGCTTTGGTGGGAGTGGTAAAAAACGCACATTGTAATTCTCCCAATTCACGCAACCCGAAAAAAAAAGTTATGAAGACTCCATCTATTTCTTGCTGGTCATTCAGCGCCTTGCTGCTTAGTTCACTGATTAGCTTTCTTGTTATGGGACAGACTCCGACCACGCCGCTGCCCGCGACTGCGCCCAATGCCGTAGGCATGTCGCCGCAACAACTCGCTTATCTGGATGAAGCCATCGAAGCCGAAATCGCGCGCAAGCAATTGCCCGGTGCCGTCGTTGTCGTAGGTCGCCAAGGCCGTGTCGTATGGCGTAAGGCTTATGGTCGCCGCGCGCTTGAACCTTCGCCTGAGAACATGACGACCGATACGATTTTTGATCTGGCTTCGCTGACCAAGCCCGTAGCCACGGCGACGTCGGTGATGCTGTTGGTCGAACGCGGCCTCGTGCGTTTGGGCGACCCTGTTGCGCGTTACCTTCCTGAATTCGCTGCCGCCGGCAAACAGAACATCACCGTCGAACACCTGCTGATTCATCGTTCCGGCTTGATCGCCGACAACGACGTGAAGGATTACGAACAAGGCACGGCGCAGGCCATGCTCAACATCTGGAAGCTCGCGCCGCTGGCTGAGGCGGGTTCACGCTTTATTTATTCCGACGTAAATTTCATCGTGCTGGCCGAACTCGTGCGCCGCGTGACAGGCAAGCCACTCAATGAATTTGCGGCAGAAAACATCTTCCAACGACTGGGCATGAATGACACGGGATTTAATCCGAACGCCGCATTGAAAGCCCGCACCGCGCCGACTGAGAAACGTGGCGGCGGTAAGACCGTGCCCAGCACTGGCGAAAAAGACGCGAGTGCAGAGCGTTGGATGCGTGGCGAAGTTCACGACCCGCGATCATACCTGCTCGGCGGCGTAGCGGGTCATGCTGGCTTGTTCTCAACGGCGGACGACTTGGCGATCTTTTGCCAGATGCTGCTCAATCGCGGCGAATATCAAGGCCAGCGCATATTGAGTCCGTTGGCCGTCGCGCGTCTGACCACCGCGCGCGACAGTGCGGGCAATGGCGGCGGAGGAAATTGGCGCGCTTTAGGTTGGGATTATTATTCCAGCTTCTCCGCCAATCGCGGTGACTTGTTGCCCATCGGCAGTTTCGGACATACAGGTTTCACCGGCACCGGCTTGTGGATTGATCCGGCCAGCCAGACTTTTATCGTATTTCTAAGCAATCGAGTACACCCGCGCCTCGACGCCGACCTCGCCAAGCGTGCTGACGTAGGCTCGTTGCGCGGGCGCGTAGCTTCGATAGTTGCGGCTTCAATCATCGAACCCCCTTTTGCCACAGCGGCTGGGGACACGCCCTTACGCGGCACGCAGGCGACTAACTCGCTCGGCACTCGGTACTCATCACTCAGCACTCTCAACGGCATTGACGTACTTATCAAAGACAACTTTGCAGCGCTAAAAGGCAAACGCATCGGCCTGATTACCAACCACACCGGACGCGACCGCGAAGGTAACTCAACCATTGATCTGTTATTCAAAGCGCCTGACGTAAAACTCGTTGCGCTGTTTTCGCCTGAACACGGCATTCGCGGCGCGCTCGATCAGGAAAAAATCGGTAACTCAACCGACGAAAAAACCGGCTTGCCGATTTACAGCTTGTATGGCGAAACGCGCAAACCCGCCGTGCAACAGTTACAAGGTTTGGACGCGCTGGTGTTTGATATTCAGGATGTAGGCGCGCGCTTTTACACTTATATTTCCACCATGGGTTTGGCGCTCGAAGCCTGCGCGCAGGCCAAGCTGAAATTTATCGTGCTGGATCGCGTTAATCCGATTAATGCCGAATCGGTCGAAGGCCCGATTGCCGATAACGATAAGCTATCGTTCGTCGCCTTTCATTCGATTCCGATTCGCCACGGCATGACGGTCGGCGAACTCGCGCAAATGTTTAACAAAGACCGCAACCTCAACGCGAATCTGCAAGTTATCGGCGTGCAAAACTGGCGGCGCTCCGCGTGGCTCGATGAAACTGGCCTGACCTGGACGAACCCTTCACCCAATATGCGCAGCCTGACCCAAGCTACGCTTTACCCTGGCGTAGCGATTCTCGAATATTCAAATCTATCGGTCGGGCGCGGCACGAATGCGCCGTTTGAGTTACTGGGCGCTCCGTGGTTGAAAGAGCGAGCGTTTGCCGCCGCCATGAATGCGGCTAACTTGCCGGGGGTTAGGTTTATTCCCTTGCGTTTCAACCCTGATGCGGCGACGCACAAAGGCGTCGAGTGTGGAGGCGTGAATATAATTATTACCGACCGTCAAACTTTTGAACCAGTGCTTACCGGGTTAGAAATAGCAGCGCAATTATTTAAGCTGCATCCCAAAGAATTTGAAATAGACAAGCTCGCCCGTTTGTTAGTCAGTCAAAAAATACTTGCGGCCCTAAAGCAAGGCTCCGATGGGCGCGCCGCGAAACAAATTTACGCCTCAGAGCTAGACGCCTTTCGTATCGTGCGACAAAAATATTTATTGTATTAGCGACTTGATTCGGCAAATCGGCCAATTAGATTAAGCGATTGCTTGAGGGGCTGCGGCGTTATCGCTAAGGTTTCTGTCTAGGACGGAAATTGCGTTGTAAGTGTTTGTCCTACGAGCTTAGTGAGATAGGATTACACTGCGAGTAAGACCTGCTAGAAAAGCTGTTAAAAAGTAGTAAGATAGGCATTTAGTAGCTATTTTTCGTTTGACAGATTTTGCCTTATAGGTAAACTGCCATTGGCTTGATTGATTGTTGCCACAAGCCGAATCACTTACACCGCATTCAGAAAAATCCCTTACCCCACGTAAGATATTAAATGAGTTGCGAGGTATACCCACTCAAAGAAGTGCGTAGCTTTGCCTCATCCCATTAAATCCGTTTACAGAAATACTTGCTGCTGTTCCAAGCGTACCTAGCCGCTTGGGTGATAGCTCTCTCTGCGCTTGTGCGTCAGTCTAGCTTGCTGGCTATTTTACTGACGGTCACAGGTGATGTCGCCTTATAACTATAAAGACGGCTGGCCTCCCTGCGTTTCCCTCTATGATGCAGGTAGTAGCAGTTGCCTTTTCCGCTTAACTTTTTTTTTGATAGCTCGCTGACGTTATGTTAGCGGCGCTGCCTTATCCGTGATATTTATGCTCTCCCCCAATGTAATTACTTCTGACTATGCAAGCAGATCGGCATTTGTCCCTGCTTATTCGCTTAGCCATTCAAAAAAACATTCTCACCCAGATGCTCTGGAGTTAGCCACAGATGGTTATTTGTTATTAGACGAACAATATAAGGTTGCTTATGTTAGTAACAAAGCTGAATTATGGGTGGGAATTACCGCGCTGGAGCTATTAGGCGAAAATTGCTGGCAATTCTTACCTGATCATATCGCCAGGTTATTGCTAAAGCATCAAGACGAGTTCGCCGATGTGTCTGTCGCTGCCGAAGCGCGTTGGTTGCATCCGTCTTTCCAGACCTTATTGAAACTGCGATTAGCACAGCGCGCAGATGGCTGGCTGTTGAGCTTTCACGAAGAAAGTGCGGCTTGGTTGCCTGCCATGCAAGCCGTGTTAGGTTCGGCAGCGACGCCCAGGCAGCCAGTTCAATCGAATAAACCTTCGAGCAAACCTTCAAGTGCATTGTTAGCCACGTCGGTGTTGCGCCCTGCCTTACATCGTCAGGACGTCTTGTCGGCGACCGAAGCGGAACGTTGCCGCATTGCGCGTGAGTTGCATGATGTGTTGGGGCAATACGTGACAGCGTTGCGTTTTGGCCTGGATAACCTTTCGCACGAGTTGGAACAAACCCATACCGAAACCGCCAGCGTGATGAAGCTGCAATCCATGGTGGAACAATTCGATCAGGAATTTCACCACGTCGCGTTGAAGCTGCGTCCGCCCATGACGGAGCGCGGTTTGAAAGCGGCGGTGATGCAATACGCGCTGGAATGGTCTGAGCGCTCCGGCGTCAGGCTGGATTTGCATAGCTCCGAAGATCAGTGGTGTGGGTTGTCGCCTGAAACGGAAACGTCGCTGTATCGGATTTTGCAGGAAGCGCTGAATAACATCCAAAAATATGCTCGTGCGAGCCGCGTGAGCGTGATTCTCGAACGACGCCACGGGCATTTGCAGATGGTGATTGAAGACGACGGCTGCGGTTTCGACGTAACGCAAGCGCGTAATTCAGTCGAAGCGGGACGTTCGATTGGTTTAGCCAGCATGACGGAACGCGCGGCGCTGGCCGACGGCGTATGCGAAATCGAATCAAGTCCGGGGCAGGGAACGACTATTTTTATCAGAGTGCCATTAACTCAGCAGGAGGTATAGAGGTGAATCCTTTACGTGTTTTTTTAGTAGACGATCATACTGTGTTGCGCGAAGGACTAGCAGTATTGATTAACAACCAACCCGATATGCAAGTCGTAGGGCAAGCCGAAGACGGGCAAGCCGCGTTGCGGCAGGTGGGTAACGCGGAAGCTCATATCGTGGTGATGGATATTTCCATGCCCCGCATGAACGGTTTAGAGGCGACAGAAAAATTGCGGCAAAGTTTTCCGCATACGCGCGTGCTGATTCTCTCGCGGCATTGCGACGTAGGTAACTTACGGATGATTTTGCAGGCGGGCGCGGGCGGTTATGTTTCCAAGCAATCAAATAGTGATGATTTATTATCAGCGATTCGCGCTGTCGCGGGCGGTGGCACTTACATAGACCAGGAACTCGCCGGACGGTTGGTGAATAATTACCTGGGGCGTCAGTTACCCAAAGATGGCTTGACGCACGGCGATGTTACCGAGCGCGAAGAAGGTGTGCTAAAGCAAATCGCCTGGGGATTTAGTAATAAAGAAATTGCCGACCAGTTCGGCATCAGCGTGAAAACTATCGAGTACCACAAAGCTCGTGCGATGGAAAAGCTGACTTTGAAAAGCCGCGCTGAAATCGTTAATTATGCTTTGCATCGCGGCTGGTTGAAAGAAGATTGACGGTTTTTGTCAGACGGATGCGCGGTTTGTCTGACAGACAAGCTGACGCTGGGTCGGAGTTCCCCCAGCAAAAAAAAGAGTTATTCCCGATAGCGCGAAAATAGAAGTTAGGCGAATATGCCGGTGTTGGCGCGAAGTAATAAAGCACTCGTTGACATAAGTCGGCTGAGTTATTTAATTCTTTTGCGTTATGCTCTTTACATTGTTTTTGAGTACGTTCGCCCATTAATTTTGGTGTGTGTGTTGGTGGGCGAACTAAACGCGCCGCTTGCCTGGAGTTAGGGGGGCAGGCGACGCGTTCTTAACTAAAACGGCCAGCGCAATGGTGGAATTGCGCTGGCCGTTTTGTTTTTCAAGTTGTTTAAGTGTTTACCTTAACAACCCGTCGAGTTCTTTCATTACTGCCGCGTAAGCCTCACCCTGATCGGGATCAAAGCCGACGACTTTGCGCGCCAGTTCGCCATTTTTCAGGATGACAATGGTGGGCAGTGCGTCTACGCCATAGGCGCGATAGGCCGCCTGTTCGGGATCGCGCAACACTCTGGTTTTAAGCCCGCGTTTGGTGGCGAAAGCTTCCAGGTCGGCATCGGTCGCGTAATTTTTCGCACCAGTTTTCGCGCTGTTGACGCTCACCCAATAAACCTGAACGCCACGCGCCGCATAACGATCTGCCAGCTTTTGCAGTGCAGGCAATTCTTTCGCCGCCAGCGGAACCCACGTCGCGCCGAACGACAGCACCGTGACCTTGTCTTTCAACTCTGCCGTCGTCACGGCCTTGCCATCCGTACCTTGCAACGTGACTTGCTGGGCGTAAGCCGCGCTAAACAGCGTCAGCCACACTGTCAAAACCCAACCGCTTTTCATCATTTGTCGCAACATACTTGTTACTCCTTCTGGCGTCTTGTTAAAACGCCGCGTTTTAGATGCGTGATGGGGGCATCACGTTGCGAAACATTTTCGGACTCCCGAATGGTATCGCAACCAATCAGATTGTGAAGTCTGCACTAAAAAGCCGTTGGGCGAAAACCGTATACCTACGCAACCTGACGGGTTGCGTTA
>JANNUY010000668.1:0-5017 GCA_031414155.1 Acidobacteriota bacterium | reverse complement strand
TATCACATTCCCGGTATGCGAGTGGCTTACAAAGATTACGTCGCGCAGGCGATTGATGCCGCGCTCAAGTCATAACAGTCAGTACCGCACGCGGCACTGACTCAACAGCCCCGCCCACAATTGCAATTACCACGGAGGCTTTTTTTCATGCAAAATTATCGAATTAGTTTATTAGCGATTACGCTCTGCGCCTTTGCCGCAGCGTTTTCGTCTGTGACAGCGCAACAGCCCGCCAAAGCTGTGCCAGCTAAAGAATCACAAGAGAAACCAAAACCTGCCACTAACGAAGACGAGCCGGTGGCGATTACGCCGAAGAGTGCGTCGGTGGAAGAGCCTGCGCCGAAACCTGCGCCGACGTTACGGGCTGACCAGCACGCCAACTTTCGCAATCCGGCGACGAATGGCAAAGGGCAGGTTGCGTTTCTCTCCTTGCATAATCTGCCTGGCACGGTGCCGGTTAATACGCAAACGATTTGCGTTACGCAACCTGACGGCAAGTTGAAGATGACGCGTGAAGGCACAAAGATTCTCAACCTCATGGATGAAATCACTTCTATCGCAAGTGTTGCCATCGGCGAAAACGGCGACCTCACGTTTATTGCGAACCTTGCGGGCAAAGAGCCGCTGCCCGAAAACCCGAATGCGCCGAACCGCGATCAATACATTGCGAAACCGACCGGCTTGTTCATCCGCAACGCCGAAGGCGTCAAGGTGTTGCTGCGTCTGGGCGAAGAAGTGCCTAACATGCCGTCGTTTTTTAGCGGCATTGCGAATGCCTCGTCTAACAGCAAAGGCCAAACGGCGTTTATCGGGACGTATACCGACCCTGACGGCAAAGGGCTATTCATTCTCGAAAACGGCAAAGCGAAATTGATTGTGCGCAGCGGGCAGAAAATCGGCACGGGCGAAACGCGCGTCTTTTCAGAGCATTACTATCCGGCGCGCCTTAACGAACGCGGCGAGATTGCCTGGTTCTCGCGCATCGGCAGCGACGGTGGCGGCATCTTCGTCTTGCGTGACGGGCAGATTCAAAATCTGGCGATGCAAGGCAAGGCTTCGCCCGTGAAATACAAAGACGCGGCGGGCAAAGAGCAATTCGCCAACTTCATCGGCTTCGGCAATCGTGCGCCCGCCATCAACGACAACGGCGACGTACTTTTCGCGGCCTTTTTTGACGGGCCGGAATATGGCCGCGGTTTGTTTTTGAAACCAGTGAACGGCCCGTTGCAAATCGTCGCGCGTAGCGGCGACGCCATCGAAGGGATGTCGGCGCAACTCAGCGATTTCAATTACCCGGCGCTCAACAATAAGGGCGAAGTGACTTTTCTTGGCGTTTACGGCTCGCGGACGCGCGGCATTTTCGTCAAGCGCAAAACTGCCGTCGAACCCGTCGCCTTGCTTGATCAAAAATTGCCGAACGGCAAACCCGAAGACATCCTCAACCAGTTCCTCGCGCCGGTCATCAATGATCGTGGCGAAGTGCTGTTTTATGGGCAGTTCAGAAATTCTAGCACGGCGATTTTCGCATGGGACGCGACGAAAGGCTTGCGTACGCTGGTGCGGCGCGGCGAACAAATGGTCGAGGCCAAGTAGTTTTTTAATGCGTTTGTTTTGACGCATTCGTTTTTTGCTGAGGCCGAAGCCCATTTCTATGGGCTTCGGCCTTTTTTCTGCCGCCTACGCAGCGCGTTGGGAGAATTCGCCCTGGCTGACTATAATCTCGCCCACCCCACGCCCGGCAGCTCGATGGGCACTGATGCCGCAACCACAACAAACTTGGCGTTCGCAGAGAACCAAGAGGAGAGAGACTGATGGCTAACTCACGTACCAACGTGTTGTTGATCGAAGATGAACAGAATACTGCCGAAATCATTATGGCTTTGGTGGCTGACGAGAACGTGTTGTTTCACCTTGAATGGGCACAATCGCTCGACGCCGGTTTGTTGCGCCTCGCCGAAGGCGGTATCGAATTGGTCTTGCTTGATTTCGGTTTGCCCGACAGCCACGGACTCGAAACTTTCTTGCGTGTCCATCGCGCCGCGTCCGGTGTGGCCATCGTTCCGCTCACCGCGATGGGCGACGAAGAATTGGCCTTACGCGCCATCAAACTCGGTGCCGAAGATTACCTATTCAAAGGCAGCGTGAATAAACAGTTGCTCGTGCGCACGATGCGTTATGCCGTCGAACGCAAGCGCAACGAAGAAGCGTTGCGCCGCGCGCACGACGAACTCGAAAGGCGCGTCGAAGAGCGCACCGCTGAATTGCGTCGCCTCTCGCAACGCCTCGTGCAGTTGCAGGAAATCGAACGCCGCAACATCGCGCATGAATTGCACGACGAAATCGGTCAATCGCTCACCGGCTTGAAACTGTTGCTCGAAATGGCGACGCGGGGTGAAAGCGAACTGAGTCAGCAGCAATTTTCACAGCTCGAAGAAGCCAAAGGGCTGGTCAACGATTTGATGTCAAAAGTGCGCAATCTTTCGCTCGACCTGCGTCCGGCGATGCTTGACGATCTGGGGTTGTTGCACGCACTGCTCTGGCACTTTGAACGTTACACCAAACAGACCGGCATCAGTGTGACCTTCGCGCATCCGGGTTTGAGTACCGACGCGCGTTTCGCGCAGGAAATCGAAACCGCCGCTTATCGCATCGTGCAGGAAGCACTGACCAATGTGGCGCGTTACGCCAACATCAAAGAAGTTGAAGTGAGAGTTTCTGCTGATGCCGAAAGCGTCGAAGTCGAAGTGCGCGACCTCGGCAAAGGCTTTGACGTGGAGCAAGCCCTGGCCGCCGCAAGTTCTGTCGGACTCACCGGCATGCGCGAACGCGCGCGGTTGCTGAGCGGAAAGTTTTCGGTGGTTTCAGTCGAAAACATTGGAACGACCATCACAGCGGATTTGCCGCTGGCGACGGAAGATTAAGAATGCGGTACGGGGAGCGTAAGCGACCTGAGCCTCGGCTGTGCGTCCGATCAGAGCCATTTAACGCATCGCCGAGGCTCAGGTCGCTTATGCTCCCCGTACCGCCTCGTTTGGGAAAAGGAAGATTGCATGCCAACGATAGTTTTAGCGGATGACCATCACATTGTGCGGCAGGGCTTGCGTGCGCTGCTCGAAACCGAGCCTACGTTCAAGTTGGTAGGCGAAGCGGGCGACGGCATCGAAGCCGTGCGCATGGTTGAACGGTTGCGTCCCAATGTTTTGGTCACAGACGTGATGATGCCCGGCTTAAATGGCCTGGAAGTAACCCGGCAAGTGGCGAAGGCTTCGCCGCAAACACGCGTCATCATTCTCTCGATGTATTCCAACGACGCCTATGTCGTAGAGGCACTTAAAAACGGCGCGTCGGGCTATGTGCTGAAAGATGCGCAATCGAACGACCTCTTACACGCGGTGCGCGAAGTGGCCGCCGGGCGGCGTTATTTGAGCGCGCCGTTGTCTGAGCGTGAGATCGAACTTTATATGCGCAAGATGGACGACGCGCCCGAAGACCCTTACGAAACACTTTCTAACCGCGAGCGCGAAGTCTTACAACTCGTTGCCGAAGGCCGCACCAGCGCCGAAATCGCCGAACGTCTTTTCATCAGTCCGCGCACTGCCGAGGGCCATCGCGCCAATCTCATGCGCAAACTCGGACTGGCAAATCACACTGAACTTGTGAAGTTCGCCTTAAAGCGGGGAATCTTGCCGCTCGATCAATAAGCCGCTTAACGGTGCGTTGCTGCCACGAACTGCTGAACCAGTTTATCTATGCCAGTAATCGCGCCGCCTACGACGACGGCGAATGCGCCTGCGTCGAATGCGGCTTTCACTTGCGCGGGCGAACTCACGCCGCCCTCGCAAATTACCGGCACGGAAAGGCGTGTCGCTAAACGCGCGACTAAATCCAATGCAGGTAAATTCGCGCCTGCGCTTTCTGCTGTATAACCGCACAGCGTTGTTGCTATCACATCCGCACCGCATTCAGCCGCATACAAGCCTTCTTCAAACGTCGCCACATCCGCCATCACCGGCTTGCCCAACGTCTCGCGCACATAACGCAACAGCTCATCTAGCTTTTCGCCGCGCGGGCGCACGCGCAACGTAGCATCTACTGCCACGATGTCTGCCCCACTGGCGGCAATGCGCGCAGCGTCTTCGAACGTTGGCGTGATGTATACCGGCGAATCGGCGTAATCAATTTTATCGAGTCCGATGATGGGCAACGTAGCCCTCGCGCGCGTGGCGGCGATTTGATCGGCTTGCCGAATGCGTACAGCGACCGCACCATTTTGTTCAGCCGTCAATGCCAGTGCGCTGATGATGTAGGGATCGTTAAGCGGCGTGCCCGCGGGAGCCTGACAAGAGACGATCAAGCCATTGCGTAAGGATTCAAGCAAAGAAAGCAAGGTTGAATTACTCCGCAGGTAGCCACGCGCCTGCGCGCACGGCTTGTTCGTATTGCTGGATAATCGCTTCAAACGAAGCAGGGAAGACCGAGGCAAACGTCGTCCGCCACCCGTCAGGCTCGGCGATGTCGCGTGTCAGAAATTGATGAAAGCGTTCTTCTCCGTAAGTCGCTTTCAACCATTCGATGAAATAGCGTTGCGTCGGATAGGCGAAACGCGCATTCCATTCTTTTGGTCTGAGTTTCGGATCAAGGTATTGGGTAAGGCTCGTAGTGGCAGCCATCTTCAGCCATTCATCGTGTTCGAGGTAATCCTGTTGCCGTCCAAACGACACGGCCAGCCCTTCATAAAACCACGGCTGTTCGTTGAGCTTAAAGATATTCAGGAGCGCCGTATTTTGTCCGATCAAAGCGTGTGACAACTCGTGCCGCAAAAATTGCACCGTGCTGAAATTTTTTTCTTTGAGCTTCGGCGTGAGGTAAATCACATCGCCTGCCAATGTCACGCCGCCGAGCGGATTGACGTTCATCCAAGGCATACCGCGTTTGCACGTACCCCAATCTTTGCAACCGATCACCTTGATGCGGCGATTGAAATGCAACAGGTGAAAGCTCTCCGCTTCATTCATCA
>JANNUY010000667.1:0-7391 GCA_031414155.1 Acidobacteriota bacterium | reverse complement strand
AAAGAGTATCAGGCGGAATGACGATTACGTTGTCGGGCTTGAGATCGCGGTGAATGACGTTGTTGCGATGCGCGACGCCTACGCCGGTGCAAATTTCGCGCATCAAATTGATGGCGCGTTGCGGTTCGAGACGGCGTTCTTTTTGCAACAAGGCGCGCAGCGAAATCCCGTTGACCAACTCCATCACAATGTAAGCCGGTTCGGCGTCGCGGCCTTCGGCAAAATCGTAAATCGCCACGATGTTCGGATGCCGCAAACGCGCGGCGGCCTGGGCTTCGCGGCGAAAGCGTTCGATGGCGGTGGGTTCATGAAGGTAATGCGGGTGGAGCAACTTGACGGCTACGTCATCGCCGATGTGGATACGGCGCGCCATGAATACCGCGCCCATGCCGCCCGCGCCCAACAGGCGTTGCAGCTTATATTTGCCATCCAGTGTGCGGCCTATGAATGCCTGTAAAGACGCTGTCATACGCGAGGCAGATGATTCAACCGGCTGCGGCGTGACAGACCCCCGCGCGGTCAAAGGCGTACCGCAGAGCGAGCAATACAACTGCCCTTCGCGCACCGTGGCCTGACATTGCGGACAAACGTTCGTCACCAATAATCCTTATTTTAGTTCAGCTAATTCGTTCGTGAGATTGGCACGCGCCTGCGTTTCCAGTTCGGCGCGCATAATTGCAGTGAAAAATAACTGCGGACGTTGCAAAAAATTTTCCAGCACGGCGCGCCGCTTCTGGCGAAAGAGGAACGTGGGAACCCAAAAGTATTCACGCCGAATGGCTTTTGCGTAAGCAGCGTAAACGTCGGGGTTGCTGCCCAGAATCGCCAGATCGAAATCAAGAAACCAGCCGCCGTCGTGATGCAGCCGTTCCGGCAACGCATCTTCTGGTGCATCTAGCCGATGCGTTTGCGTAGCGCGAATCAAACTCGCTACGTCGTCAATGACTGCCAGAGGAACATTCAACTGAGCCAGTGTGGTGGTGGCGTAATCGGCACTACGCGGTTCGTTGTCGTGACGGCGGGTGCGATAAATCACGTCGTGAAACCATATCGCAAACTTTATGACGGCAGGCTCTCGCAACTCGTTTTGATAACGTTCGCACCAGCGCAACAACGCGGCGAGATGGCTGCTGTTGTGATAATAGCGTCCGCGCGCGTCGTAATACCGCAACAAATCCGTTAGACATTTATCAATGACTGCTGACGTTGCGCCATACTGCGCCGCCAACGTTGTCCCACTCTCAACGAGCGACTGCTTGTCTTTGGTATCAAGTCGGAAAAAATTTGCTGCCTTAGCTTCGCTGTCGCGCGTCAACCGCATTCCCATATGGCGCAAGATTGTAGCCGAAGTGCACAGGCCGCGCTATGAGTGCTTTTGCCTAAACTTGCGGCTTCCCTTTTCCCGGTCGAATCTTTAAGATGCAATCATACTGATGGCGCTCGCGTCCTCATTCAATCCGCAATTATTTAGCTACGTTTTCTGAATTTTATGGGCTTTGCCACGACTGCCATTCACGCCGGACAGGAACCCGACCCGACGACGGGGGCCATTGCCGTTCCGATTTACCAGACTTCGACTTACGTACAGCCCGAACTGGGACGGCACTTGGGTTTCGAATACGCACGTACCCAGAACCCTACGCGGCTGGCGTGCGAACGCAATCTGGCGGCACTCGAAGGCGGCCACGCGGCGCATTGTTTTGCTTCAGGAATGGCAGCGATTGATACGACGATGCGGCTGCTCAAGGCGGGGGACCACGTTATCGTTTCTGACAATACGTATGGCGGAACGTATCGTTTGTTTGAACGAGTGCTGACAGGCTTTGGGCTGGAGTTTAGTTACGTTGACACAACCGAAGCCACCAATGTCGAAGCCGCAGCGCGACCGAATACAAAGATGGTTTATTTGGAAACGCCTACGAATCCGATGATGACGATAGCGGATTTGGACGGCATCGCAGCGCTCGCAAAAGACAACGACTGGCGTTTGGTCGTAGACAACACATTTATGTCGCCTTACTTTCTGCGCCCCATTGAACATGGCGCAGACATCGTGGTGCATTCGACGACGAAATATCTCAACGGCCACAGCGATAGCATCGGTGGCGTCGTCGTCACCAATCGCCCCGAAGACGCGCAACGCATCGGTTTTTTGCAAAACGCGGTGGGAGCGATTCTTTCGCCCTTCGATGCGTTCTTGATTACGCGCGGAACCAAGACGTTGGCGCTGCGCATGCAACAGCACGACCTCAACGGTCGCCGCGTAGCTAGCTTCCTCGCCGAACATCCGAAAGTGCAAAAGGTTTACTATCCAGGGCTGCCGCAACATCCGCAACACGAACGCGCGAAGCAGCAAATGAGCGGATTTGGCGGAATGATTGCATTTGAGACGGGCTCTCTTGCGGCTGCTAAGGCAGTGTTGGATAATGCGCGCCTCTGTGCATTGGCTGAAAGTCTGGGTGGAGTAGAAACACTGATTTCCCACCCTGCCTCAATGACCCATGCATCTGTACCTGCTGAACAACGCGCACGCCTCGGATTGACCGACGGGCTGGTGCGCATCTCAGTCGGAGTCGAAGACATAGAAGATATTCTGGCGGACTTAGACAACGCGCTATCAAAAGCGTAACCGCAATACACGTTAGTAATTGAAAACGGGCGTTTAACTCTTTGCCGTATTATCCCCAAACGCTCACGAACTGAACTGACTGAATTGATATAGTTTCAGAAACAATCACCCTCGATTTATGGCGGAGATTCCAACCATCCAAGTCGCACTTTACGCCCAGACCGATGTCGGCATGGTGCGGCAAGGAAACGAAGACAACTTTCTTGTACTTGACCTTTCGACCGGCACGAGCTGGTCGGCAGGCGAAGACGAACCTGCCGAACTGTTGCAATACCAGCAAGGCTATTACGGTTCCATTCTGGCGGTTTCTGACGGAATGGGCGGCGCGTTGGCGGGCGAAGTCGCTTCGCGCCTAGCCGTCGAAACCGTCCGCGACCGCATGCTGCAACTGCAAGCGCACGGCAATTATGGCGCCCGCGTCCCTTTTCACGAACGACTGCGCCTAGCGGTCGAAGAAGCCAATGGCCTCATTCACGCCGATGGACTCGGAAACCCAATGCACAAAGGCTTGGGGGCGACTTTCACCGGCGTAGGCGTCTCAGGCGATCAGGCTTATTTCGCGCAGGTCGGAGACAGTCGCGCGCATCTAATTCGGCAAGGCAAAATCGCTCGCATCACCAAAGATCAATCGCTCGTCCAGCAACTAATTGACGCCGGCCAAATCACCGAGGAAGAAGCCGAGACTCACAGTTATCGCAACGTCATCCTGCAAGCCCTTGGCGCGCAAAACTTAGTCAACGTCGAAGTCAATACGCTCACATTGCACGAACGCGACATCGTGGTGCTGTGCAGCGATGGCCTGTCAGGCAAAGTCAGCACGCACGAAATCGCTGAGATCGTGAATCACGCGGGCGACTTTCAAACGGCTTGCCAAACCCTGATCGCGCTCGCCAATCAACGGGGCGGCGAAGACAATATCACGGTCGTCATCGCGCAATTTTTTGGCGAAGGCTTAACGGTCAGCCCCAGCGACGCCATCGAACCCGTCGGCATCGCGCGTTCGCCAGACACGCCAACCGAAATCAATTGGGCGCAAGGGGGTGATACCGATCAACTTGAAGCTGTTGCTAACGAGGCGGGTGTACCTGATGCACCCGCCTTTGCTACTTCAGGCAGCACCGGCAGCTTGCGGCCCAAAGCGACTACGCCGTTGACCACTGCGCCCATACCGCCCCCACCCGCGACGACAACGCCGCTCAAACAACGCACCGAATCGCTCGAACGCACCGATGAATCATCAGGCCGTCGCGGTCCGATCACAGCGGTTTATGACGTAAGCCAGTTTCAAGAGGCGCTCAATAGCGCGCCCATTCCCGAACCCGACCCCGAAATGGTCTCGTTGCGCGAAGCCCAGGCTGACCTGCTCGCGCAAACGACGCCCGGTCACACGGGTAACGAAACCATTCGCTCTGAATCGGAAGGCAAAGCGGCACGCGGCGGTTACGCCCTACCTCTTACTTTAGTTTTTCTGGTGCTGGCTGGACTGAGTACCGGTATCTTTTGGTATTTCAACCAACAGGCCAAAGAACTCGACGCTTTCAAACAAGCTGAAGCGGCCCGAACGCAGGCCAATGAAGAAGAAAAGCGCGTATTGATTTCTAACCTGCGCGACAAGATTGCCGAACGCACCCGCGAACTCGACACGCTCGGCCCCAAAACTTCAAAAGACAAACGCGAGTCGTGGCAAGACAAGTTACGCAAAGCCACTAAGAACCTCGACGACGCAGCCTTGCGTCCGGCCAATGAAATCGCACGCATCAAAAGCGAATGTGATGAAATTCAACGCGCGCTCGACCAAATCGCCGACGAGATCAAAAATGCGCAGGGCTTACGTCCAGCGACATTGACTAACCGCGATCCGGTGCAATGTTGACCATTCTATGCTCACCTTTGCAATCACCCTCTGCCTTCTGACCCGCCACCACTAAACACCCAATCATCGTCAGCAACAGCAACAACACTTCCGCGTCTCCGAAGTTATAGTTCACTAGCGAACTCGCCCCAAAACCAAGCAACGCCCCCAACACACTCAACGCTAAACCTTTCGTGAACGGTTGACTCAACTTACTGGCATAACTTCCCCACGCCATACGACAAGCTGCGAACCACAACCACAACAATACACCCAACGCGACGAGGCCGCGTTCCATCGCAATTTGAATCGGCGTCGAGTGCGTATGCGTCACGTAAACGCCTGGGAAGCCCCACTCCTGCCAATGCCGCTTCGCCGCATCCATTCCCGTGCCGAGCAGCGGATGCTGCGGAATCATGCGCAGTCCGGCTTGCATGTATTCAAATCGCCGCAAAGTGCTATCGCGCATCACCTCCACCGAACGCGCTTTCCCCAACCAACTGAACGCCGTGCCTCCCAACAATAAAACCAATGCCACACCGATGAGCGCCGCGCGCTTTCCACGCACAAACAGCGGCACAAGCAACAGCGTCAGCGAGAATGACACCAGCACGGCGCGCGTAAAGGTCAACATCAGCCCTATCGAAAACAACAAAAACATCAGCCCTGCGCCGAGCATCAACTTGGTTCGCCAGCCCTTCCGCCAACCCACCAACAACAGGCCGTAACACAACAACGCGAACAACTGCATCTGTTCGGCATAAGTTTGAAATTGTCGCCCGAATCCCGTCACGCGAAACCGATGCGTGCGCCCACCAACCGTTAGTCCCAACGGATTCGCCTGCTCTTTTAAGACTTCTGTCACCGTCACCGTCGCCGGAACCGGATCGCCCCGATGCAAGGCTTCAAGGTCAAGTTTGGTTCCCACCGGCGCGCGGCGAATCACGCCTCGAATCGCTGACAAGCTATAAACCCGCAAGCGTCCGACCATCCAAATCGCGTCGCCCGGTTGCAACCGCGCCTCCATAACCTGATCACGAAGCAACGGACTATCTGCCGCAATGGTTTTGATGATGACGCCGCGTCCATAAAACCGGTCGCCGATGCTGAACAACACGCCGCACAAGCCCGACAACAACAACAACGTCAACAGCGGCTTGAGCGCGCGGGCGCTTAAATTTGTAGCCAGCACATAAAGCACGCCAAATAACAACAATGATTTGAGTTTGGGAAAGCTCAGGCTTGGTTCGGCTGAAAAGACGGTCGAAAGCAAAGTGAGTGCAGCAAACGCCACGAGCGGAACATCGAGTGAAGTCCGCTGAAAATGAACGCGCCGCATCAACGCATCGCGCGTAATCCAAGCCAACGCACTGAGAATGAGACTAACGTGCGCCGCCGCAATCGAATGCGGCAGGCTCAAGGCGAAAAGTGCGATGCCGATTAGCACTATGCGATTGGCCCAACGCGCAGCAGTGGAATCAGGCTGCACGCGCAACCATTGCTCCCACACCAGTCTCGACAAAAGATGCGGCGGCGCGGGCGGCGGCAGAGCCAACGCCCCTTCATCAGGAATGGCCTCTTGAATCGGCGCTTTTTTTGGTGAAACGGCGTGCATGCTCATTCGGAGGCAGAGGCTAAACGATGGAACCGACTGTGGCAACGCCGCGCAAAAGAGAATTTTCCCCTCGCAAAAAACCACTGGCGTTGCCGGTGAAAATTCATCAGCAACGCCAGTTTAAGAAGCGAGTTGAAGGAGGAAGAATTACTTCGCCTGATCAAGCAGAGCCGATTTTTGCGCGTAAAGTTTGCGCATCTGTTCAATCAGTTGTGCGTCTTGCGGATGCGCCGCCAATTGCTGTCGGCACGTCTCAACGGATTTCTCTAACCGGCTCAAATCAGACTCAAACGCCGTGCGGCGTTGCGCGTCCCAATCAGTCATCTTCGCCTTGAAAGCGTTGAACTTCCGGTCAAACTCAGCTTGCAAATTGGACTCTTCCGGCAAGACTGAGGTGGACATCGCGCCCATCGTGACGACGTCATTGAATTGGCGATAGATGCCGATGCTGCCGAACGCTACCAATAAAGCCGCCAGCGCGCCCGCTCCGACCAGTTGCGGAAAACTGAGCGCCGCCCAGCGTTCGCGTAACGCGTCCAGCCAGGTTTCTTTTTTCATCGGTCGCGTTGCACGCGGATCCGTCAACATGCCTTCGGCTTCAATGGTGTTGCTGATGCGTGTCCACAAGGCTTTTGACGGCGTATGCAGCGGCAAATCGCGCGCGGCCATACGAATTTCTGCCAGTTGCAATTCCAACTTCTGGCAGTGTTCGCAACCCGTCAAATGAGCGGCAAATCGGTGTGCTTCCATTTCCGGCAAGCCGTTGTCCAGATAATCAGACAACTCATTTCTGACATTAAGACATTCCATACTGCGTTCCTCTATTCCTACCCAAACTGTGTGTGAGGTTTGTGGTCAAGTCTGTTGACATCACTTAGGGCGTATTCGCGAAGAATCGCTCTGGCGGACAACCGACAGTTAATTACGTCTTTTTATTCAACAAGACGCGCAATTTCATACGCGCCTTGTGCAATTGGGACTTTGAAGTCCCCGTGCTGACCCCTAGAATCTTACCGATTTCCTCGTGCTCGTAACCTTCGATGTCGTGCAAGATGAATACGGTACGATAACCCGGGGGCAGTTCCGCGATGGCTTTCTCGAGCGCGAGCCGATCCACATATCTCGGACGTTCTGTGCCGCCCTGGATCAGGTCTTGAATCTCGCCGATTTCGCCTTCTTCCGTCGTCTTTTCAAACTTGACGCCTTTCTTGCGAAAGTGCATCAGCACATGGTTGACCGTGAGGCGGTGCAACCAGGTCGTAAAAGCCGACTCACCGCGAAAGCTGCCAATCTTA
>JANNUY010000666.1:0-4388 GCA_031414155.1 Acidobacteriota bacterium | reverse complement strand
CGACAACGTAAGCATTGCCCTGTGGATCAATCGCCAAGTCAGCCGCTCCGTCACCGGCTGTGCCGCCGAGATAAGTCGAATAAACAAGCTTCGCGCCTGAGCTGTCGAGTTTTGTGATGAAGGCATCGCCGAGTCCGCGCGGCGTCGCTTGCACTGCGTTGCGCGTGGGAAAGTTTTCGCTAAACGTGCTACCCGCTAAATAGGCATTTCCTGCGATGTCAGCGGCGATGCTGCGCGCTTCGTCGCCAAAGTTACCGCCTAAGTATGTCGAATAAATCAACGTCGAACCCGACGCGTTAAACTTGGCGACGAAGGCATCCTGTCCGCCCGCGTTGCTGGCTTGCAGCGGATTACGTGTCGGCAAGTTCGTCGAGGTCGTCGCGCCTGTCACATAAGCATTGCCCGCGCCATCCACCGCGATGCCTGCGCCAGTGTCTGAACCGTTGCCGCCGAAATAAGTGTTAAAGGCTACGTCGTTGTTGTCGGCGAGAATTTTGGTGACGAAAACTTCAAGGCCACCGCGACTCGTGGCCTGCAACGGATTGCGCGTGCCGTAATCGTTCGAACTGGTATAGCCCGTGATGTAGGCGTTCCCCGCCGTATCAATCGCAATCCCTAAGCCGAGGTCTTCGCCCGCGCCGCCGAGATAAGTTGAATAAGTGAGTTGCATGCCGCTTGCGTTAAGCTTGGTGACGAAGGCATCCAAGCCGCCGCGATTGGCGGCTTGCAATGGATTCACCGTCGTGAAATCCGATGACCGCGTATCGCCCGTGATATAAGCATTGCCCGCGCTATCAACCGCCAAACCAAAAGCGTAATCTTCGCGCGCGCCGCCCAGATAAGTCGCGTAAAGCAATTGCGACGCGGTACTGTTGAGCTTGAGAATAAAGGCGTCTTCGTTGCCGCGATTTGCGCCTTGCAACGCATTCACAGTCGTCAGATCAGTCGAAGCGCTGCGCCCTGCTACATAAATCTGCCCGGCGTTATCAGTCGCAAGTCCACGCGCAAAGTCTGCGTTCGCGCCGCCATAATAAGTCGAACTCAACAGCGTCGCGCCGTTCGCACTCAGCCGCGCGATGAAGGCATCGCTCTGGCCGCGATTGTTGGTTTGAATCGCGTTCGCCAACGGAAAGTCATTCGAAAACGTAGCGCCACACAGAAACGCATTGCCTGCGGCATCGGTGCGCAAGCTATAAACTGCGTCAACCGCATTGCCGCCGAGATAAGTCGAATAGAGCAATTGCGCGCCATTCACATTCACCTTGGCAATGAACGCATCGGTCGCGCCGCGATTGGTCGCTTGCAACGCATTCGCAAGATTGAAATCAGTCGAAGCCGTGCTGCCCGCCAGATAAGCGTTGCCCGCGTTGTCTACGGCAACGGCGTAGGCTTCATCGAGTCCGCTGCCGCCGAGAAAGGTCGCATAAACCAATCCCGTGCCGCCTGCATTCACTTTGGCAATGAAAGCATCGGCCCCGCCGCGATTGGTCGCTTGCAACGCGGCCTGTACGGGAAAGTCGCTCGACGCCGTAGAGCCTGCGATATAAGCATTGCCGCCTGTATCAATCGTCAGCGCGAAAGCCTGATCTATGCCGCCGCCGCCAAGATAAGACGAATAAATCAACGCCGTGCCTTGCGCATTGAGTTTCGTGATAAAGGCATCATTAGCCTGCCCGTTTGGGGCTTGTCCGCCGAGCGTAGCTTGAAACGGATTGCGCGTGTTGAAATCATTTGAGTTCGTAATGCCCGCGACATAAGCGTTGCCGAAATTATCCACGGCAATGCCCTGCCCGCTGTCTTCGCCGCTGCCACCTAGATAAGTCGAATAAACGATCTCATTGCCTGCCGCGTTGAGTTTCGTGACGAAGGCATCGAACTTGCCGCCGCGATTCAAAGTTTGCAGCGGCAACACTGTGTTGAAGTTGTTGGAATACGTCGTGCCCGTGATGTATGCGTTGCCGCTCGTATCAATCGCAATCGCCAACCCTTCGTCAGAACCGATGCCGCCGAAGAAACTCGAATAATCAATCACCGGATCAATCGTCAGCGGTTGCGTCGCGTCGTAATCTTCCACGACGAAGCCGATGCGATTGCCGCCTTGCAAAGCATAACGACTCGTCACGTTGCGTTGCTTGCCGCGAATGTTTTGATAGCTGACCGGCGCGCGTTGGATGAGTTCGTTGCCGTTCACGATCAAGCGCAAATCGCCGTTGGGCAAGGCTTCGATAAGGTCTGCGCCTTCGAGCGTGACGCTCACGTCGCGCGGGTCAACGCCGGGCGCGACGATAAAATCATATTCGAGCGCGCGTTGTGTGCCGTAAAAAGCCGCCGTCACGCCGGGCTGAACTTCGCGGTATTCGACGCGTGCAAAGTTACGAATGTCGCTGCGCCACGCTGACTGATCGTTGCCGATGAAATAATTGCTACGCGTGCGCAGTTGGTTCACACCAACGGGTGACGAAGTTTTAACGGCGAATTTCAATCGCAATTGCGTGTCGTCGTCTTGCTTGGGCGTAAACAATCGCAAGGTCGCGTCGCGTTCGGTTAAGAACACTTGATAGCCGTGGCCGCGCGCGATGAATTTCACGGCGTCGTGCGCTTGCCCTTCGTTGGCCTCAAACATCATTGGTAACTGACCGAAGTTTTTTTCAGCCGCGCTCACGGCAGGTACTGAGGAAAAACGGCGCGACCCGAACCTTGCGCTCACGAGCAAAGTTACAACCAATAAAATGAAAAGCGATTTACGCGACAACATGGAATGACACCTCTAAAATTTTTGCAGGGCGATGGGGGAATCTAAACGAATGGGGGAATTGGTTTTGTGCTTTGAATTGTCACTGATGGGCTGAAGTCGTTTGGCGTTGCTTGCGCTTCGACTGAAGATTGCTAACCGCATTCGAAATAAGGCGTGGTGCGCCAACTGCGCGGCAACGAAGGACAAGATTTAATCCTGCCCTTCCTTGCCGCGCAGTTGGACTTTTTGCTTTTCCGGCTTGAGAGCCGCCCGCTTACTTGATGTTGACCTTGACGGTGTTCGTCGTCTTGCCGTCCACGGTCATAACCACATCAATCTCGCCGCGCCCCGCTAAACTGCGCGGAAGACTAGCGTTGATTTGATCGAGTCCGGCAAACCCCTGAAGCCACCCGGCAAAGAGTACTTGCGAATCTACGTTGCCGCCCAACTTGACGGCGACGCCTTGCAGTCCGCTGCGATAACGCAAGCCCGTGCCATAAAGCACCAGAAAGACATTGTCAGTCGCCGGGCCGAGGTCAATCGGCGTAGCGACAAAACGCTGTTGCCCCGCATCGAAGGTTGCGATTGATTCATAAACCAGTTCACCGTTGGCACGAATGCGCAAAACCACGGCGGCGGCTATGCCTTGGCCGTTGGCGTTGGCGCTAAAAAGACTGGGAGTGACGGTTTCGATTTTGCTGCGCCCGGTGGAGATGCGTCCGTCAGCCGTCGTGATCGTGACAATGGCATCCCCATTCACGGTGTTGGCCGGCACGAGGTAATTGATCTGTGAGGGTGACACGAAAAACAGCGGCGCGAGTCTTTCAGTGCCCGCGCTGTCTTTCACCTTGACGGTCGCACCTAACAAGGTCGTAGGCAACGGAGTCGTCGCCGCAACCGCTACCTCAGCAGCCAGGTTCGCACCAAAAGCCGCGGCGATGGATTCGGTCGCCAACGCTGCGGCGTCATAGCTGCCCGCCGAAACGTGGGCTGAGTTCAACACCGGTTCGCCATAAATAAAATCGTCGAGAATGACGAGATCGGTTGCGTCGCTTTCGCTGCCGCCCGCCGTCACCGTACCGTTGCTGAAATTGAAGACCTGATTCGTGCCGGTCGTCACAACGACTTTCGTTACGACCGGAGAACTGAACAGCACGCCCAAAAATTGCGCTTGCCCGCTGGCTCCTACCGGCACGAAAAACTTGCCGAGGCTAAGCGCGCCGTTGAAATACTCGATACTTGACGTATTGGGTTGTTCGACATCGAGGAAGATCGCGCCGAACCCGCGCGTAGAAGCAGGCACGGGCGTCGTCGCAGGCTCACTCGCCAGCACGAATTGCACTTCGTATTTATTGCTGTTGAACGAAGCGAAGGTATTTGCCGTGCTGAACGCGGGAAACTGATTCGCCGCGTTGGCATTGGCTCCGACAAATCCGTCGTTGGCGACAGCCAGCACTTGGTCAAAACGTGCGCCGCGCGCCTGAAAGCGATTGACCGGAATGCCCGTGATCTTGTTCGCCACAATCACCGTTGTGTTGTTGTTGAAATCGGCTCCGTCTAATCGCACGGCGTCCCAGTTGATTTCGCGCCGTCCGCTGGCTTGCGCGGTGGGCGTCAGCGAATTGTCGGCTCCGCC
This sequence comes from Acidobacteriota bacterium, assembly GCA_031414155.1. GTDB lineage: Bacteria > Acidobacteriota > Blastocatellia > RBC074 > RBC074 > JACPYM01. The sequence goes on along the minus strand of JANNUY010000666.1, from coordinate 18 downwards.
AATCGCGGTGCGAAACTC
>JANNUY010000665.1:0-2204 GCA_031414155.1 Acidobacteriota bacterium | reverse complement strand
GTGCAAGACCCTGAGCGTTATGGCGTAGTCGAATTCGATCAAAACGGAATGGCGACGAGTTTGGAAGAAAAGCCTAAACAACCGCGTTCGCATTGGGCGGTGACGGGTTTGTATTTTTATGACGCAACGGTGACGCAACTGGCGCAGGAGTTAGAACCTTCGGCGCGCGGCGAACTCGAAATCACCGACCTCAATCGCAAATATCTCGAACGCGGCGAACTCGAAGTCGTGACGTTCGGGCGCGGCATCGCGTGGCTCGACACGGGCACCTATGATTCGCTGCTGTCGTCTTCGATCTTCGTGCAAACGCTCGAACAGCGGCAGGGCTTGCAAGTCGCCTGCATCGAAGAAATCGCTTTCAGCAAAGGCTTCATTGACGCCACGCAACTCAGCCGGTTGGCGGATAAATACGAGAAAAGCGAATACGGACAATATCTGCGACGGGTGGTGGAAGGCCGTGTTTAAGCCATCTTCAGTATTGGTCACAGGCGTTAGCGGACAAGTCGGCGGCGCAATGCTAACTCTATTGCAAGGTAAATCAGCAGATCGGGCCATGGGCGTAACGCACGCTGAGTTCGATCTCGCCCAACCTGAAACGTTGGTCGCACAACTCAACGCAATCGAACCGGCGGTCATCATCAACGCGGCGGCTTATACGGCAGTGGATCAAGCCGAGTCAGACGCTGAGACAGCCTTCACCGTCAACGCCGTCAGCCCCGGCCTCATCGCTGAGTGGTGCGCGGCGCGCGATGTTCCTTTCGTGCATTTTTCGACTGACTATGTTTTCGCGGGTGACGGCTCGCGTCCGTGGCAGGAATACGATGCCGTCGCGCCGCTCAATGTTTACGGCGCGTCGAAGCTGCGCGGCGAACAGCTTATTGAAAAACACGGCGGACGCTGGCTGATCTTTCGCACGTCGTGGGTGTATGACGCGCAAGGAAAAAACTTTTTCACGACGATGATGCGACTAGGGCGTGAACGCGAGACGCTGCGCGTCGTCAACGATCAATACGGCGCACCGACTTATGCGCCGCATCTGGCCGAAGCCAGCTTGTCCGCTTTAGAAAACGCGCTGCGTCAACCGAACTTTCCCAGCGGCATTTATCATCTGGCGCAACGCGGCGAAACGACGTGGCATGAATTCGCGCAAACGATTTTTGAAATGGCGCGCGCACAAGGCGTGCAACTCGCGGTGAATAACGTCGAAGCGGTTGCGACCAAAGATTACCCAACGCCTGCACGGCGGCCTGCAAATTCGCGGCTGGCTTCGGCCAAAGCGCAAAACATTTTGAATGTGAGCTTGCCATCGTGGCAGGAAGGCTTACGCGCTTGTCTCAAACAATTGGCAACAACACAACAGGGATGAAAATACACACTCTCAACCTCACGGGCTTGCAGCTCATCGAATTGCCCGTTCACGGCGATGAACGCGGCTTTTTTGTCGAACGCTTTCAGCAAGAACGCTTTCAGGAACACGGGCTGCCCACCAATTTTTTTCAGGACAATCACTCGCGCTCCGCGCCCAACGTCTTGCGCGGATTGCATTACCAGCAAAATCCTTATCAGGGAAAACTCGTAGGCGTCGTGCGCGGACGCATCTGGGACGTAGCCGTAGACCTGCGCCCCGACTCGCCGACATACGGTCAGCACGCCAGCGCCGAACTTAGCGATATCAATGGCATGTTGTTATGGATTCCGCCCGGGTTCGGTCACGGCTTTTGCGTGCTAGGCGATGAACCGGCAGATGTGATTTATAAAGTTGATGCGCGCTACAACCCGCAAGGCGAAGGCGGCGTGCTTTGGAATGATGACGAACTGGCGATTCCCTGGCCGATAAAAAATCCAATCGTATCAGCCCGCGATGAACGCTTGCCGAGCTTTAACGAATACCGCGCGCATCCGCTCGCGTGGCAGTAAGAGCCTGTTTTGAAATTTGATGTCCACCTTTACCTGACGGGGATTTCGCCACAAAAAGGCACAAGAGCCACAAAAACTTTCTTTCTTTTTGTGGTTTATGTGCATCTTTGTGGCGAAATCCCTCTCAAGGCAAAGCGGATATTCAATCAAACATGCTTTAAGCAATCAGAGCGCGGGCGTCTCGTCCGCCAAATAAAAAGCCGCGCAGCGTTCCTTGTCCCTTGTCTCCCGCAACGCGAGTGACAAGGAAAGAGGAACGCTGGGCGGCTTTTTATTTGGTATGCAAG
>JANNUY010000664.1:0-11255 GCA_031414155.1 Acidobacteriota bacterium | reverse complement strand
ACGACCAGCATCAGGAAGCTCGTGCCGCACCGCGGATGCTGGCGGCGATAACGTTGCGCGTTCGCAGGCGTGAGCGCGTCGCCCGCTTCCCAGGCGTGAACGGTCTTGTGTTCGGCTCCGTGATATTCAAACACGCGGCGGATGTCGCGCATCTTCGAGAAGCTGTAAATCATCACGAGGAAGAAAAACATGCGAATCACGCCGTCCACCAAATTGAATTCAATCGAAGGTCGCACCGGTTTCATGTAAGCCTGCAACGTCGCCCAGGCTGTTTGATACCACGCGCCATCAACTAAGGGCGCGCTTACGGTTTGAGCATTCGTCCAGCCGAAAAAGTTGAACAGCGCGTTGGTTAGCAACAACGGCAATACGACAAAGAGCAGCAGGTTGAAGGTCAAGGCGAAGACTAACGAACCCGCCGCTGCGGCTTTTGCTTGCGTGGAGCTTTTCGTTTCAGTGGCAGCCGACGATTGGTTGGATGATTCGCTTTCTGATTCGATAGAAGACACCGTGAAGTTTAGCGCGTTGACGGGAATCATCAGCGTATGCGTCAAAGTGTGAAGCATGGTCGTCGCCACGCTGGCGCGTCCGCGTTCCTCTTCTTCTTCCATCATCACATTGGCCGAAAAGTTCAGCGCCTTGACGCCGAGCATCATCGAATGAATCAAGACCGCGCCGCCGCGCAACACGGGGACTTTTAGCCACGGATATTTATTGGCGAGTTTCGGCAGCGGCTCTGATTGCGAGACGATGGTGCCGTCCTGACGACGAACGGAAACCGCGTAAGCATTGGGCGTACGCATCATCACGCCTTCGAGTACGGCTTGTCCGCCAACGATAATGTCTTTTTCGGGAGTAGTTTTCTCAGTTTTCATTGCGGCCTCCAAACTTGTATGTGGGAAACGGTGGCGCAAACGACGAAAGCCACAGCGATGAGCCTGCGGTTCGTGGTTGGTAACAACTTACGAACTTCAAACGCAGGGATGCGCTGTGGCTTTACGAAATGTGATGGCTAAAGGTGTACGCACACTTCGACCGTTTGCCGCGCGGCGGCAGACATTCCGGTCAATCTGAACGTGTGTACAACCTGTCGCATTTTACTCAGTTTTTTTAGCGTATTTCTTGTTGAAGCGTTCGACGCGGCCAGCCGTGTCTACAAGCTTTTGCTTGCCGGTGAAAAACGGATGAGAGGCGCTCGAAATATCCACAATTACGAGCGGATATTCGTTGCCGTCTTCCCACTTGATGGTCTTTTCACCTTTCATGGTCGAGCGGGTCATAAACTGGTCACCGGTCGAAGTGTCTTGAAATACTACCGGATGATATTTGGGATGAATGCCTTCTTTCATAATGTCTCCTTGTTGGTCTGGGTTGCAGCAGGGAAGTCTTAAGTTTGTATGGGCTTCAAACTGTTGCAGCATGACGGTTTGATGATTGCGAAATGAGCCGGGAAAGTAGCGGACGCTCGCGTAGCCTGTCAAGCACGGTTTTTTTGTAAGAAATTCGGCAGCACCAACGTCCGTTTCATTGACAGCCTCACACGGCAGGCACAATTTGCCTGCGTTGCCTTCAGCAAAATAAATGACTGAGCCGTCTGTAACGAATGAATGAAAAGTTGCATATCAATATGAACCGTCGCCAGCGGTACGGTGAAGATTCAAACCAGAATAACTCGCAGTTTGCTGTGACACTGACTCAGTAGAACGTGTCGGCGAGTGGTTTTTCCATTTCGCAAAGGTTGTACGTTGCATTTCGTAGCCACGTTTGGCCTGTGCTTCCAGCTAATCAGGCGCTTGCCGCCAAGACCAGAAAGGATTTCTTCATGTTTTGCCAACCAACCTATCTCTCTTTACGACGAATGACACAACGTTTTTCGCATACGCTGACGATTGCTTTGGCGTTGTTATTTTTCTGCTTGCTCACTTTTGTTTCTGCCTCACGTCATAACGTGAAAGCCTACGGACGGCTCGCCATCGCCGCGCCAAGTGTATGGACGCTGCAAGACGGCGCTTTTTCTTTGCCCGAAGCCAAAGTAGACACGGCTTACGAATTTCAGTTCCACACCGAAGGAGGTTTAGCACCTCTCAAGTGGAGCGTCGCTAGCGGCGCGTTGCCGCCCGGCTTGGGGCTGGATGAACAAGGCAAGCTCTCAGGCACGCCCACGCAAGCCAAAGCGGACGCTTATGCCTTTGTCGTTGAAGTCGCCGATTCGTCCAGAATGCCGCAACGCTTTTCGCTGTCGTGTTTGTTGGTGGTGAAGGCCGCGCCGTTGCGAATTGTGACTGGAGTGTCAACGTTGCGCATCATCAGTTCACCTGCTTCTGCCAATTCTGTAGAACTGCAAGCTACGCCGCCGAACGGCGGCACAGACGCGCACGAACCAGTCTTGGCGGACGCCAGCGCGGGGGCGGTGTTACCAACGCCACAAGCAGCCGTTGCGATGCCACCACCGACAGCCGCGCCGATTGCGACGGCAACGCCAGACCAAACCAAAGTCAAAGTCTGCGGCAAGCTCCGGCCTGCTTCGCTGGACCGCACGCTGGCTTGGCTGAGAGTGGCGAATATAGAAGAACCGCAGCCGAGCGCCGCCAATGACCCCAAAAAATATCTACGCGATAGGTTTTATGGCGAGCCGGTTTCCGATCCGGCTAAAGACCCAAAAAATCTTGGGAGGACGCCGCAGACCAATATATTGAGCCGCGGACGTGTCAATGATAGATGCGAGACTAATTCCGCAATCTTAGAAGGCGCGCAAAAGCAGGCAGTCATTCATGTGTTGCGTGATGCGCTGACAGGGCTAGATAGAAAGTCACCTAAAGAGGTCTTGGGATCGTTGCCGGGCAGGCAAGAGTATTCGAGCCTTTCCCGTGAATCCATCGAACGCCAGATTCTCTTGCTCGAACAATATCTGGGTAAGGTGACTGTGCGGATGACCAAGCCGAAAGCCAATTCAACCACTGAAGTGGAAACGTGGGAGACGCTGTCAGATGCCGACGGTAACTTTGAGTTCGATCCGCCCTCGGATGGCGTTTACACCATTTCTTCAGAGGCCGATCATTTCAAAACCCAGCAAGTGGTCTTTTTGGCGAAAGGCAAACCGGTGCGCATCTATTTGCCGATAGATGAGCAGCCTGTGAGTCTGCTTACGCGAGCGGTCGTGGGCTATCAACAGGCAGGCGCAGCGGCCGCAAAGATCGAACAGAACTATTTCTTTGATCTGTTCGTCAGCAAATCCCTGCCCTGGCGGCAAACGGTGCATCCCGATTTCGGCGAACGCTTCAAGGTCTGGACTTCAGCGCGCACCTTGAGTGTGCAACAAAGCGGCGAGTTCAAACTTGGGGATTTCAGCACTTCGCTGGTCTCCGGCGTCGCTAACTTACAGGCCAAAGAAGCCGTGCGCGTGATTGATGCGCTGGGCGGGATTGAGTTACGGCTGACAGGTAACAATGCTTTATTGCCGAGCTTTGACCGAGATACCAAACAGAAATTCTCGCTCTCGCTCATTGTAGGCGGTGGGTTTGTTACGCCCACCGACCCGAAAGAGCAAATCTTCAAGTTCAAAATCCCCGATCAAAAAGCGGTCGAAGGATTACCTAAAGAATTGCAAAATACGCCGGACGTGCGGCGGTTGCTGGATTTGAAAAGAGCCGGTTTCGACAACGTTGCGCTAGTTGCCGATGACCGTGACCGGTTCTTCCGGCAGTATTACGCGGGCTTGCGCTTACAAACCTTTTTCTTCAATCGCCACAACGTTCCGCTGCAAAGGTTTCCGGCCCAGTTGGATTTCGCCATCGGCCAAAACGAATACGTGTCCGGCGGCAGGTTGCACGGCCCGATCATTCGGGTAGATGCCTACTTCCCCTTGCCTTACGACAATCTTCAATTTATCAACCTTTACGGCACGGTGCTGATGCGTCCTACCCGTGTCACGACGGGATCGCCGTTAGTTTTGGAACCTGTGCTGGATGCCCAGGGGAACTTTGATAACAAATTTCCCGCGCCAAATACTGCTTTGCTGCCGGTGCATCAATTCGATAGGGACTATTACAAGTTCGGCGTTGGGTTTGACCTCATCTCGTTCATCAAAAAGTACAAGGATTGGCGAACCAGCGAGGCGAGTAAGGCCAAAGCAATGCCGACACCGACACCAGCGCCTCCCGCCAATGCTGGCGCAACTGGCGTTGCCTTAACTCGTCCAGCGCGTGCTGCTGGTAGTGCAGGCGTAATGTCTGAACGCCGCGACTTGCCACGCCATTGAAACTGGTTACTCAGCGATTGATTCGAACGGCTCAAGCTTTGACAGTTAGCGTAGTTCAGATACTTGCTGGAGCTTGTGCCGTTCACATTTGATTTCAACAAGGAGCACATCCATGTCCAAAAATATCATTCTTTTGTCAGATGGCACTGGGAACAGCGCCAGCAACCTTTTCAAATCCAATGTCTGGCGACTTTATCAGGCGCTTGATTTACGCGAGCGCGACCCCACAGACCCGCGTCAGCCCAAGCAGATTGCCTATCACGATGATGGCGTAGGCACAGCGTCGCTCAAGCCGCTGGCATTGATTGGGGGAGCTTTTGGTTGGGGGCTGCGGCGCAATGTGCTCGATCTGTATTGCTTCCTTTGCCGCCATTACGATGCGGATGAGAAGAAGGATGGCATTTACGCTTTTGGATTCAGTCGCGGCGCTTTCACGATTCGTGTGTTGACAGGACTGATTCTCAGCCAGGGGCTGATACAAACCGTGCCCGATAAAAACGGGCAGCCGCAGCCCGTGTCTGAAAGCGAGCGCAGACGTTTGGCGAAAGACGCTTATCGCCGCTTCCGCGATGATGTGGAATACAAGGGACTGCTTTCCTTCATGCGCCCGGCGTTGGAGTGGCTTTATTGGGTGAAAGATTGGGTGCTGGATCGTCGGCTTTATCATCGGGATCACAACACGCAAGTGGAGGAGATCAAGTTTCTCGGCGTGTGGGATACGGTGGCGGCTTACGGGTTGCCGTTTGACGAACTCACACGCGCCTGGGATTTCATCTTTCCGCTTGCCTTTCCTGAACGTGGCTTGGATAAGAGAGTAAAGCGAGCTTGCCACGCGCTGGCGCTGGACGATGAGCGGTTATCTTTTCATCCTGAGTTATGGAATGAAGAGAAAGAGGACGAGCAAGAGGTTTGCAAGCTCAAAGACGAGCAGCCCACGGTCAGCAACATCAAGGACGAGCGCATTGACGAGCAGCCCAAGATCAGCAACATCAAGGACGAGCGCATTTCGCAGGTCTGGTTTGCTGGCATGCATTCGAACGTCGGCGGCAGTTACCCGGATGACGGCATGTCTTTTGTCCCGTTTAACTGGATCATTGAGCAGGCGAGTGCGAAGGGGTTGGTGTTTGACGAAAGCGAACGCAAGAAAATCGAAGCGGCAGCCAATCCTTACGGGAAGATGTATGACTCGCGCCGGGGCTTCGGCGGCTTTTATCGTTACAAGCCGCGCAAGCTGGCCGAATTGGCGAATGACGACCGTGGCGGCGAAGACCATGTGAAAGTTGCGTTGCCGAAAATTCACCAGAGCGTTTTTCACCGCATCCATCACAACGTGGATGGTTACGCGCCCATCGGGTTGCCAGAAAAATACGCGGTGGTCACCGCGAAGGGCGAAATCGTGCAGCTGGCGCAAGCAGCGGGTGCGGCGAACCCCCATCACATCGAAGGCGTGCAGCAAGCCGACGGACGGCGCAAACGGCAGGAAAAGCTTTGGAATCTGGTGTGGGTCAAGCGTCAGGTTTATTTATTGACCGTGGCAATGGCTTTGCTGTTGGTGCTTATGCCTTATTACCGCTTGCCGTTGAACTGGGAGTGGGCAAGGTCTTTTATCGAACCCCTCATCGCTTTCGTCGTGCCGCCTTTGCTGTATGTCGTCAGCAAATTCACGCCCAGTATGTTCAGCTCATGGATCGAGGCTTTTCAGGCGCATCCGAATTACTTCAGTTTTTTTACCGCCCTGTTCTTGTTGACGATGGCGTGGGGAGACCAACTGCAACGTCGCATTTTCGACGGCATGCGTTCGTTGTGGCAGGCGGTGTTTGCGCAACCGGGAGCCGTAGTGAGTGTAACGCCTGAGCCGAAGGATTGGCTTTATCGTTACCGCTCGAACACGTTCATTCAAGGTTGGATTCGCTGGGTGAAGGAAAAATTGATTCCGGCGCTGTTGCTTCCGCTGTTGTTATGGCTGGGCTATGGCTTGTGCCATCGTGTGGCCTATCTGTTCGAGAATTCGGTGGGTTATGTTTGCCGCCCGTCAGAAGGTGTGCTCAAAGAGAGTTTGGCGGGAGTCGAGTTTAAGAATGACAACCTGTGCTGGGCGAGCGGTGTTGGAATCAAAAAAGGGCTTCGTTATCGGATCACGATGGAATTGAAGGAAGACCCGGCTTGGATGGACTCTACCATTCCGACGGGGATACATGGTTTCAAGCTAAAGGGCAACGACGAGGTGAAGTTGAAACCTTGGCACACGAAACTGTTTATGTATGCCACGCAGCCTTTGCGCCGTTTGCCAGATGAGGATTGGTTCAAACCGATTGCCAGAATCGGCAGCGCGCGCGGAGACGAATTCCCGCTCAACCCTGAGAAAGGATTGGCAACGGTTCCGTCTGATCGCTCGCTGACGTCGGAGTTTACGGCCTCGAAAGATGGTGAGCTTTTCCTTTTCGTGAATGACTTCGTTACGCCCGTTCCGAAGTGGCAGCCGACTTACGCCAACAATCACGGAGTCGCCACTGTAACCATCAAACAGGTCGAGCCGCCGCCTTCCAAATAAAACGCCGGCTTCCCAATCCACTTGAAACGAACTGTCTCTCGTTGTGGCGAGAGGCAGTTTTTTTATCTAACTACTAATTTCTTAATTGACAGGCAGCAGCGAGCGGCGTATTTTAATTACGAATTCTTTAGTACTTCAAAAACATCTTTACAAAAAACGCCAAAGGAGGCCGTGCGTTATGGCGCGTAGAAAGTCAGAGACGCTGACCGAAGTTGAACTCGAATTGATGGACGTGCTGTGGGACAAGGGCGCGGCGTCAGTCACGGATATTGTAGAAGCCTTGCCCGAAGAGCGGCTGGCTTACAGTTCCGTACTCACGATGATGCGCATTCTCGAACAAAAGGGTTATGTCACTCACGAGAAGGAAGGCCGCGCGTTCATCTATCGCCCGCTCGTCAATCGGCGCGAAGCACAACAATCAGTGATCGGTTATCTGTTGCGGCGATTTTTTGACAACTCGCCGGAACAGTTGGTCGTTAATCTGCTCGAACACGAAAACATGGGGCCGCGCGATGTAAAACGGCTCAAGAAAATGATCAGTGACTCGGAATAACCTGTCAGGAGGAAACCGACATGGCTGCTGCATTTGAATTTCTGGATGTCTTCGCGCGCGTCGCCGTCGAAGCGCTGTTGAATAGTTTGTGGCAAGGCTTATTGATTGTCGCGCTGGTGTGGTTGTTGTTGCGCGTGAGCCGGAGCGCGAGCGCCACGACGCGGCATGCGATTTGGCTGGTGAGTTTGCTGGCCATCACTTTGCTGCCGCTGTTCACAGGGTTGCGAGCGTGGCGGAAAGGCGCGCATGCCAAAGCGCCGGTTGCACAAGCCAGAAACGCTACGCCCGTGCAATCTGTCACCACGACTTCGCTGCCGTTGATCGCATATCAAACCTACGCGCCCGCTTTTACGAAACCGAAGCCATCCGCCGCACCTGCGCCAGTCAAATCTGTAGACGTTGCGCCTGCGCCATTACAAACCGCTAGTACGGTCAGTGCTGTGGTTGCCCCGCGTGTTGGCAGGCAGTGGATGAAATGGATGATGAAATGGATGAGCGGACGCTTGCCGTTGGGATTGGCCGCGTTGTGGTTGATCGGATGCGCGTTGATGTTAGTGCGTTTCGTGGCGAGCTATGGCGCGTTGCGCAAGTTGCGCCGCGAGTTGAGCGAAGTCACTGACAACATCACCGCGCGTATGGAAAACCTTGCGGTGGTTTTTGGCATTCGTCGCACGTTGCGCGTATGCGCTTCGTCATCGGCGCAAATGCCGATGACGATTGGCTGGCGCAAGCCGCTCATCATTTTGCCGCAAGACCTGGCGCAATCGCTCACGTCCGCCGAATGCGACAGCGTGTTGGCACACGAACTGGCGCACATTCAACGGCACGATTACGCGATCAATTTTGCGATGCGGTTCGTGCAATGCGTTTTCTTTTTTCACCCGGCGGTCTGGCTCATTGGCAAACAACTCGTGATCGAACGCGAGCTGGCTTGCGACGATTGGGCGGTGAAACTGACCGGCGAGCCGCGCCGTTACGCGGGTTGTTTGACGCGACTGGTAGAACTTTTGAGCGAGAGCAAACCGTTGCTCGCCGCTACGGGAATTTTGTTCGGTAAACACATCATTACACGGAGGGTAGAAATGATTTTGAATCGTGACCGTAACGCTACGACATTTGTCTCGAAACCGGCGCTCGCTTACGCCATTGCGCTGGCGACGTTCTGCATCGCGATATGCAGCACGCTTTCGCCTGTGATTGCTGTACCGCTCGCGCAAAAACCGCAAGCGCCCGCGCCCAAACCGGCTGCGCCGAGAGCGCCCAAAGCGCCAACTCCCGCACCTGCTGCCCCGCGCGAACTGGACGACATCCTCGAACTCGACGCCCCGCTTGCCCGCATAGAAATCAATGGCGAATTTATCGAAGTTCCAAGTCCCGCCGAACTCAATGATCTGAACGATCACTTGCGAGACCTGCAAGATGAATTTGCGGCGATTGCTCCCATTGCTCCGATTAGCCCCATCGCGCCCGTTGCTCCCATCGCTCCGATGGCTGAACTTCTCGAATTTCCCGCCTTTCAACAAAGCGGCGAAAAGAAAGCGCCCGCCATTCCTGAAGACGAAATGCTCAAGTTGTTGTCTGACATTGTTAAACGCGATGCCGACGCTAACGTACGCGCCGAAGCACTGTCAGGCATCTATCGTTTGCGCAGCGACAACGCCAACAATACGTTGATTCAGCTTTACGATCAGGTGAGCGACCCGAAAACCAAAGGCGACATTCTCTCGCGCTTGATTCGCCGCACGGGTGACAACAGCAAGGCGCTCGCCAAGTTGGTGCAAGTCGTCAAAAACGAAAAAGACGAAACGCTCGTCAGCCGCGCGTTGAATTCGCTCGGTTATCTCCAGGGCGACGAAGGCGCAGACCAATTGGTGTCAATCTATGACAGTCTGTCAGACGCGAAGATGAAACAGCGCGTCATTCGCAGCTTGGGCGTGAATAAAGGCAAGAAGGCGATTGAAAAGCTGATGGCAATTGCCAAAGGCGACAGCGACGCTACGTTGCGGCAAGCGGCGTTGCGCGCGTTGAGCAATCTGGATGGCGACAGTTTTAATTGGTCAACCGGCGTGGGCGCTGCGGTTGCGCCGCGCGATGGCGCGTTCAACTTTGACTTGAACGGCAAGGCTTTCACGATAGATGCCGAACGCATGCGTGACGCTCAACGCAATGCCGAAGAGCGTATGCGCGAATCGCAAGAACGAAACCGCGAATCGCAAGAACGCTTTCGTGATTCACAAGATCGTATGCGGTTAGATTCAGATCGCGGCATTTTGCGTGTCGTTCCCAAGCGAGTTGCACCTCCGGCTGACAAGCCTGAAACCGCGCAACCGCCTGCGTCTGAGAAAAAGCCTTCCGCTGCGGCGAAGCCGAAACCTGCGGCGAATGCGGCTGCGGTCGTGATCTAGTTTCAATCCGTTTTCCCCAATACCGAAGGTAACGCGCGCTCCCAGCGAGTGGCGTTACCTTTCTTTTTGGCAATGGGTACGCACGCGCCCTCGCGTGCGGTCTTGGCAGGCAAGGCCGCGATTCTGTAAAGGTTTCCTTTCAGCACCGTTGATAAGAATAACTATGCTGGCACGCCAGGGCGCGTGCGTACCCATTCATTCTTTGATAATGCCTTCTTTTTGGTCGAAGGAGTATTTCGTTATGTTCCATCATTTATTGTTAGCCGCCGCACTCACGAACGCACTGTTCACCGCGCCTGCGTCAAAGGTGCAAACCAAAACAGTGGTCAAAGAATACACCCGCGCCGATTTCATCAACGTCGAAGGCGCGAATCTCAACGACAAGCTCACGCGCGCCGTTGCGCAATGCCGCGCCGCGAAACTCAGCGAGTCGTGCTGGCTGGCGTGGCATTTTCCGGTACGCGAAAACGCACGCGCCGGAGAGTGGCACGGTTTCTATTACCGCGACGACGACGGCATCAAACTCGAGCGCCGCGAAGACCCCAAACAAACCGCCGTCTTTTTGTTAGCCGACATCACGGGTTCGCAAACGAATTATAAGCGCGTCAAAACGCTCAATCTCGGCGAGCCTTACGTATTCGAGAATCACCCTGTCTATTGGCTTGGCGACATTGAAGTCACTCAGAGCATTACGCTACTCGACACGCTGCAACGCGAAGTGAATGCCGAATCAAAAACGGATGCGGCGCGCGCCCGCAGTGCCTTGCGCGCCATTGGGTCGCACGACAGTCCGCGCGCGCTCAGTCTGTTGAAAGACGCCAGCAAATCAACGAATGCGGAAGTTCGCGGTACGGCGCTCTCAAGCCTCGGCAATCTCAAACTCGCCGAAGCCGACACGGTGTTGATTGAGCTTTTCGAGCAAAGTGCCGATGAGACGTTCAAGGAGGAAGTCATCCGGCGGTTGGGTTACAGCGAAACAAAGCAAGCGCTGGATAAGTTGCAAGCCATCGCACAACGCGACGCGAGCGCGCGCTTGCGCAAAGCAGCAGTCAGGCAGCTTATGCGCACGAGCGGTTCAGCGTTTGACGCCGAAGGCAGTTGGAATCGGAGTAACGATAAATAATTTTCTGGCGGCTTTGCCGCAGTGATGTGGGGAAAGGCTACGCCTTTCCCTGAGTGTTTAGCGAAGCAAGGGGCTACGCCCCCAGCGTCATTCACTTTGATTTATTGCGTTGAAGTTATTCTCTCGTAACTCAATGACGAGGCGGGCGTAGCCCGAAAGAAAATGGTTGGCTTCGCGGAAAGGCGAAGCCTTTCCGCACATCACTGCGGCACAGCCGCAAGAGTGTTTGGTTAGTGTTTGGGTGGCGGCGCGGGAAGTTCGTCGCCGAATTGCAACTGCGCATCACCGGCTTTGAGCAACTCTTTCGGCGTGAAACATCCCGAAGTTCCGATCATCGGCACGACCATATCGCCTACTTTGAAATA
>JANNUY010000663.1:0-3101 GCA_031414155.1 Acidobacteriota bacterium | reverse complement strand
CTTGCCGTCGGGCGCATACGATCTGCCGCTGGTGCTGCAAGACCGCGTCGTGGATGCCGCCAATCAATTCGTCTATCAACCCAGTGCTGGCGGGATGATGGGCAACGATGGTTTTCTCGGCGACCGCATACTGGTCAACGGACAGGAATCGTTCGCGCTGACGATGGCGCGGCGCGCTTATCGGTTGCGGCTGCTCAATGGCTCGAATTCGCGCGTGTACAAACTGGCGTGGAGCGACGGCACGCCTTTGCAAGTGATCGGTACGGATGGCGGTTTACTGGAACAAGCCGCCACGCGCGCTTACGTGATGCTCGCGCCCGGCGAGCGCGTAGAGTTATGGGTGGATTTCAGCGACCGCGCCGCCGGTGATGAATTGGAGTTGCGCAGTCTCGCCTTCACTGGCGCGGAGGTCGGAATGAACGGCGGCAATCAAACGCTGCCGAATGGAGTGCCGTTCCGCGTGATGCAGGTGCGTGTGGCAAACAGCGCAAGCGAACCTTCCAGCTTGCCCGTGCGGCTTTCGACGATCAATCGCCACCGGCTCGAAGACGCCGTGAACCGCGCCACGCCGCGCAGTCTGGCCGTCACGATGGGGATGGCGAGCGGCGGCATGCGCTGGCTGTTGAATGGACGGGTTTATCAAGAGCAGGAAGTCGCCAATAACGAAGTGGTTCAACTCAACACCACCGAAGTGTGGGAACTGGTCAACAATAGCGGAATGATGGGCATGAGCATGGTGCATCCGTTGCACATTCACGGCCTGCAATTTCAGGTGCTCGAACGCCAAATCGCCGCGCAGTTTTCCGCAGGCTACGAGACCGTGCGTTATGGCTATGTGGACGAAGGCTGGAAAGACACTGTCATGATCATGCCGGGCGAGCGCGTCAAGGTATTGCTGCGCTTCGAGGATTTTACCGGCAAATACGTTTACCACTGCCACAACCTGGAACACGAGGATGCGGGGATGATGCGCAATTATCTAGTGCGCGGGTAGGTGTGGGCGAATTCGCGCAATCCATTGAGGAATCCTGCGCAGGGTGCGGATGGAATCGCTTGGAACACTGCTTGCAAAGGTAGTTGGCAAGATGAAGTGGAGTAATCTTACACACGAATTATGATTGAGTTGAGGAGTTCGCAACCTTGAAACAGCAGATTGTACAAACCGGGGTTTGCCGACGCATGCGTCTAATCCATTGGCGGGCGTTAGGGCGCGGGCTTTTATTTGCCCTCTTGTTGACACAACAGGTGTGGGCAAATTTGTATAGCTGCTGTGAGCCTTTGCCTGAAACTCCGTCAGCCGTTGCCCAAAACGCACACCCGGCTTGCCACGCGGAAGCAGCCACCGCGATAGCCAATGTGGCTGAGGCGAAACCGCAGTCCGTACCACTGCAAGTGGTGATGTGCTGCCCGATGCCGCAATCGGCCACTGAGGGCGTCACACTAATCACATCAAACCAGACCGCTCTTCCAACTGCGTTACCACCGGTTGCCTATCACGCGTTGGCAACCACGGCCATCATACCGGGCGGCAAATCACCGCCACCTTTACAGCGCCCGCTCTATCTGGCGCTCTCCTGTTGGCTGATCTAGCCCCTTTCCTTTCAGACGCGCAACCGGCTTTGCACAGCAAGTCGTGCGTACACAAAGTCCGTCGTCGGCACAAAAAGTCTTAACTCGCAGCTTTGCCAAAAGTGACTAACTGTTCCGTATTGGACAGGCAGAGACTGTGTTCGCTGGTATAGGTGATCCTGGCTAACTAGCTTAAGACTATTTGTGTACCTTGGAGATCTGCACAAATAGCAGATTACCTCCGGACTTTTATGCAAAGCCCACTCAACCTATCCACTACACCAAACGCAGGCCGACGTGAGTGGTGACCACGCGCCTAGCAAGAGACTAGGGAGTATTTGATGAAAGGCAAACGTGTACAACGCCTACTGGCATGTGCGCTGGCTGTGTTCTTCCTGTTGAACGGGTCGTTGAACAGGAAGACGGCGGCGCAACAGGCTGAGCCAGCCGTGTCGCTCGAAGCCCTGATCGCTGAGGCGTTGGAACGGAGCCCGGAAATCAATGCCATGCGGCGTGTCTTTGATGCACGGCGCGCGCGCGTTCCGCAGGTGAAAGCCTTGCCTGATCCAATGCTCAGTTACGGTTACGCGGGCAATGCGCCGTTGCCTCCCTTCGATATTCAAAAGGGCGACCCGGCCAGCGCGCGCATGGTCAGTTTCACGCAAGAGTTCCCCTATCCCGGCAAGCTGGCGCTCAAGGGCAAGCAAGCCAACGTCGAGGCCGAGGCCGAATATTGGGCTTATGAACAGGCGCGGCTCAACCTCGTGGCCGAAGTCAAAGACGCTTATTTCGAGCTGTTTTATTTGCACAAAGCGCTGGTGACCGTGGCGAAGAACAAGACGCTGATGGAGAAATTCACCAAGATCGCAGAAGCGAGTTACACCGTCGGCAAAGCTCCGCAGCAGGACGTGCTGAAAGCGCAGGTCGAGGTATCAAAGCTGATTGAGCAGCAGACGTTGCTCGATCAGCGGCGGCAATTGGCCGAAGCGCGGCTCAACAGTTTGCTCTTTCGCGCGTCCGATGCGCCGGTGGGCGTGCCCGCCGAAATAAAGCCGCGCGAATTCAAGCCCAGCCTGGCGGAACTGGGCGAACTGGCGCTGACTAACTATCCCACGTTGAAAGCGCAGCGGCGGCGGATAGACCGCGAGCAATACGGGGTCGAGTTGGCGCACAAAGAGTTCTATCCCGACTTCACGGTCGGCGTGACTTATTTCAACCGCCCCGGCTTGCCAGAAATGTACGGCGTGACAGTGGGCGCAAAGCTGCCGCTGTATTTCTGGCAAAAGCAACGGCCCGCGCTGGCCGAAGCGACGGCCAATGCGGCAGCCGAACGCGCACGATTAGAACAGACGCACACGCTGCTTTTTTTGCGGATCAGAGAGCGGTATCTGGCCGCGCAATCCGCGCAACGGCTGGCACAGCTTTACCGCACGACGATTCTGCCGCAGGCGTCGCTCGTGCTGGAAGCGGCGCTGGCCGGGTACGAAGTCGGCAAGGCTGATTTCCTGACGCTGCTCGACAGTTTGGTGACT
>JANNUY010000662.1:0-2140 GCA_031414155.1 Acidobacteriota bacterium | reverse complement strand
TGAAATCGCATTGGCGAGTTTGGCGAGCGCGGGTTGCAGTTGCGGGTAACGTTCGAGCGTGCGCGTCAACATGACGGGTACGGCGTGGTAGGGCGGGAAGTAGCGGCGATCATCGGCGAGCGGGAAAAGGTCGAGTTTGGCGATCAGGCCGTTCGTGGCGTCGCCTGCGATAACGTCTACTTGACGGTCGGCGAGCGCGCGATAGGTGAGTGAAAGATTCATCGCCAGCGGCGCGGCGGCGAATTGCAAACCATAAATTTTCGCCAAGCCGCGATAACCGTCTTCGCGGTCGATGAAGGCCGGGCCGAAGGCAGCCCGCCATTGCGGCGCGTGCTTCACTGCATCCGAAATCGTTTTCAAACCCAGCTTCTCGGCCTCAGCCTTTCGCACCAAAATCACAAACGTATTGTTGAAGCCCAGGGGCGCAAACATCGTGCGTCCGGTGGCGGCGTATGCGGCGGCGACGCGGCGCGTGACTTCGTTGGGGTCGAGCAGGATGGGTTGTTTGAATACGCTCGTGAGCGCCGTGCCGGTGTATTCAACGTAACCATCCAAGTCGCCCGCGCGCATGGCCTGTTCGCAAATCAATGTATCGCCGAGATGAAACTTGCGGGTGACGGCTAAGTTTGTGTTGCGTTCGATGGTTTGCGCGAGCAATTCGCCGAGGATGGTTTGTTCGGGAAAATCTTTTGCGCCGATGACGATGCTTTCGCGGCGGTCGCGGGTGAACCAGATAGTGCCGCTGAACAAGAGCAACGCGGTCGCGCCGATGACTAGCCAAGTGTTGCGATAGCGTGAGGCTTTTCGCTGGCGTCCTGGGGCCGCCCAATGTTCCAATTTGCCGAGACTGAAGTCTGCGAGCAAGGCCAAGAGTGCGGCGGGAATCGTACCGGCGAGAATGACGGTGCTGTCTACGCTGGCGACGCCGCGAAAGATGTATTCGCCCAGGCCGCCTGCCCCAATCGCGGCGGCAATGGTAGCCGTGCCGATGCTTACGACAGTGGCTACGCGAATGCCGTTCAGGATGGCGGGACGCGCGAGCGGCAACATCACATGACGCAGCGTTTGCTGTTCGGTCATACCGAGTGCGAGGGCGGCTTCGCGCAAGCCACGCTCGACATTTTGCAAACCGTTCACCGTGCCGCGCATCACCGGCAGCAAGGCGTAAAGGGTGAGCGCGATCAAGGCGCTGCGTACGCCGATGCCGCCCAGCAATGGGATTGGAATCAAAAAGCCGAAAAGCGCCAGACTGGGAATAGTTTGTACAATGTTGGCGAAGCCCAGCAACGGCGCACCTAAACGCGGACGTTGATAAGCGAGTACGCCCAGCGGTACGCCGATGGCGACGGCGACGCTGGTGGCGGTGACGACCAACAGCACATGACGCCACAACGCCCAGAGGAATTCGGTTTGATGTGTCAGCAAAAATTCCCAGAGGCGCATAAATTCAGGAGAGCAAAAACAACGAAGCCCGCTTCATCAAGAAGCGGGCTTCGTATCTTTTAACTAGCCATTGGCAACTAGCCACTAGCCACTATTCTTGCGGTTGCACCAACAAGAAGCGTGCGCCGTTGACATCGCGTACGCGCAACATCACGGTTTTCTTGCCCGCCAGTTTTTGCTGGGCGGCGTTGAATTCGGCGACGTTGGTGACGGGCTGTTTGGCGACTTCGATGATGACCACTCCCGGACGAATGCCGCTGTTGGCGGCGTCGCTGGTGGGGTCTACGTCAGTGACGATGACGCCGCCTGCGGTGCCTTCGGGCAAGCGAAACTGACGAATTTTTTCGGGCGACAGACTGTCTACGCTAACGCCTGCCAGCGGGCCTGAGCCTTTGGTGCCAGCCGTCGTGGGTTCATCATCTTTCTCTTTCGCGGGAGCTTCGACTTCCGAGAGGTTGATGGTGAGATCACGTTCGGAACCTTCGCGCCAGATTTTGACTTTGACGGGTGTGCCGGGCGCGGTTTGCGAAACCATGTTGCGTAATTCAGAACTGTCGGTGATGCGCTTGCCGTTGACCTCGGTAATGATGTCGCCCGCTTTGACGCCCGCTTTGTCGGCGGGCTGGCCTTTTTCGGTGTCCTGCACGAAAGCGCCTGCCGTGCCTGAATAGCCGAACTCTTTGGCGAATTCAGGCGA
>JANNUY010000661.1:0-20353 GCA_031414155.1 Acidobacteriota bacterium | reverse complement strand
AGGCGCGCCCGGTTTGATTATTGATTTGCGCGGCAACCCCGGCGGCATCGGCGGCATGGCGAATGGCTTGAGCGGTTACCTTTTTAACGAAGAGGTTTCGCTGGGCACGATGCAAATGCGCGGCACGGTGCAAAAGTTCGTTGTCACGCCGCAACGGAACGCGCCAACGCCGATTTACGATGGGCCGCTGGTGATTCTGCAAAATTATGGCAGCGCCTCGACGAGCGAAGTCTTCGCCGCTGGCTTGCAAGACCTCAGACGCGCCGTCGTCATCGGCGAACGCAGCGCGGGCGCGGCGTTGCCTTCGCTAATCGAAAAGCTGCCGACGGGCGGCCTGTTTCAATACGCCGTCGGTGATTTCAAAACTTCGAAAGGCACATTGATCGAAGGGCGCGGCGTTATTCCGAACGTCGTCGCGCCGCCCACGCGCGCGGCTTTGCTGGCCGGACGCGATCTCGCACTCGAAGCCGCGCTCAAGCAAATCGCAAGTTTGCCGAAAGTGCGAACCGCGGTTAGAAAGTGATTTCTTTATTCCCCATTCAACCACAACAATTTTCCCCTAGCGGAAAGGATTAACTATGAAACGTTTTGTAATGATGTTTGCGCTGACCCCTATTTTGATGATGATGGTTACAGGCTTGGCGATGGCGCAAACGCCCGCGCCGAAGCCCGCCCCTGAAGCTGCCGCCAAACCTGAAGCCAAAGCGGCTGCGTTGCCGGCGATAGATGAAGTGCTGGCGAAATTCGTCAAGGCTTCGGGCGGCGAAGAAGCCATTAAGAAAGTTACCAGTCGCACGATGAAAGGCACGTTTGAATTGCCCGCGATGGGCGCGAACGGTACCGTTGAGATGCTAACGAAAGCGCCAAATATGAATTTCATGAAAATTGAAGTCGGCGGTTTCGGCGCGATTGTCAGCGTATTCGACGGCAAGGCTGCCTGGTCGCAAGACCCGATGAGCGGCTTGCGCGAGCTGCAAGGCGCAGAGTTGGCGATGATGAAGGTGCAATCTGATTTTCACCGTGAACTCAGGATGAAGGAGCTTTACAAGAGCCTGACCGTCAAAAGCCGCGAAAAACTGGCAGGCGGTTCGGCAATCATGGTCGAAGCGATTCCTGCGGAAGGCAGCCCCGAGAAATACTATTTCGACGAAATGACCGGCTTGCTCGTGCGTCACGATTCAGAACCTGAAACGCCGCAAGGCAAGATGCCGACCGAAGCGACGTTTGAGGATTACAAAATGGTGGACGGCGTCAATATCGCGCACACGCTGAAACAAACCACGCCCGCTTTCGCTATGACGATTAAGTTCGAAGATATCAAAAGCAACGTAGCGATTGAGAATACGAAATTCGGCAAGCCCGCCGCGCAATAAACTCGCGTCGGCTTGATTGGCTTGCACAAAGGCGCAGCTTCATCACGAAGCTGCGCCTTTGTGGTGTTTGGCGGCGCGCGTTTAGAATGCCCGCGCAGTTCGCTCAACAATCTATGAATGTTCAACTTCAGTGCGCAGCGTGTCCGTAGCCCGACCGTTAGAGAGGGCTATCTCAAGGAGGCGTCCGTTTGAGTAAGCAGGTACGCCACGCCGATGTAGCCCTCTCTAACGGTCGGGCTACGGACACGTTGCGCACTGCTTGATAAATAAGGTCACACAAAATGGAAGCACTGGGAATGATCGAATGTCGCGGTCTGGTCGCCATGATCGAAGCCGCCGACGCGATGGTGAAATCGGCCAACGTCAAGTTGGTCGGCTATGAAAAAGTAGACGCCGGACTCGTCACCGCCATCGTGCGCGGCGAAGTCGGCGCAGTGAAAGCCGCGGTCGAAGCCGGAGCCGCCGCCGCGCGCAAGGTCGGCGAAGTCGTCTCGACGCACATCATCCCGCGTCCGCACGGCGAGGTGGAAGAAGGCTTGTCGGTCGTGTGTACCGGCGAAACGACGCGCAAGCCGATCAGCGGTTCGGTGAATCCGCGCGATTAGTTGCTAGTGGGGAAAGGGAAGCGCGATGAAATACTTGTTACTGATTGGCGCGTTTTTGTTGTTGGCGAGTGGTGTCGCTTATTGGCGGAAACCAGTCTCGCAAGTTAGCAGCGGTTATAAAAAAGAAGATTGGCCGGAGGCTTTCAAGCTGGTACGCGATAAGTTTCCCGAGGTGCGACAGCTATCCACCAGCGAGTTGGCGAGTTGGTTCGGAGATAAACAAAAGCCGCAGCCTGTGCTGTTGGACGCGCGCGCCGAAAAAGAATTCGCCGTCAGCCATTTGCCCGACGCCAAACACGCCGCCGACGAAACGCAGGCTTTGCAGATATTGGCGCAACAGCCCAAAGACGCGCCCGTCGTGGTGTATTGCTCCATCGGTTATCGCTCTTCGGCGTTGGCGCAAAAGCTGAAGGCGCGCGGTTATACGAACGTACAAAATCTGGAAGGCTCGATTTTTATGTGGGCCAACGAAGGCCGTCATTTACAGCGTGGCGCGCAATTCGTCAGCGTCGTGCATCCTTTCGATGAAAAATGGGGGCGCTTGCTCGAACGCAGTCGCTGGGCTTTCGAGGCTCGTTGAAAGGCATCTTGTTCCACCGACCATTGCCTCGTTACAATGTGTCTGCATTCAAATTACTTCCCGCCCGTAAAGATGTTGCAAATTGCTTTTCGACAAATTGAATTAACCGACCAAGCCTTTCTCTGGGAGATGCTTTATCACGCGCTGTATGTGCCGGAAGGCGCTGCGCCCTTGCCGCGCGAGATTGTTCGTGAGAATGGGTTGGCGCACTACGCCAGCGATTGGGGACGGGCGGGCGACAGCGGTTTGATTGCCATTGACTCAGCGACAGAGAAACCAATGGGCGCGGTTTGGCTTCGGCAGTTTACGCAACTGAGTCCGGCGTATGGTTATTTAGACGACACGACGCCGGAACTTTCTATCGCGTTGTTGCCGGAATATCGCGGGCGCGGCGTAGGTACGCAATTGCTGGAGCGGATAATTGACGAGGCGCGTCAGCATCATCCGGCGCTTTCGTTAAGCGTATCGCGCGACAATCCGGCGCGCAGGCTTTATAAACGATTCGGTTTTATCATGATCAACAGCAGTGGCGATTCGCTCAGGATGCGAAAGCGGCTGAGCGGCGAGGAGCTTTTCAATTTATGAAACAAATCTTTTTATTATCGGCGGTGATGAGCTTGGCTTTATTGGTGACGGCTTGTGAAACCGCCTCGAAACCGGTGCCGAATGCGGCTACACCCACGGCGCAAAACGCCGGACACGAAGCGCACGGCGCGAGTTCACCAGCGGCTCCGAGTACTTCGATGACACCGCGCATTCCTGATTTCGTGGCAGATTTGGCCGCGGCGCGGCCTTTGCCGAAAACGTTGTCGCCTGCGCAATTTTCCAACGCGTCGGTGAAAGCGGCTTATCAAATCGCGCTCGAACATCCCGACGTATTGGCGCAACAACCTTGTTATTGTTATTGCGACACGGGCTTCGGACACAAGAGCCTGCTTGATTGCCACATTGATGCGCACAGCGCCGAGTGCATGGTTTGTATGAAAGAAGCGTTGCTCGCGGGCAAGATGAATAAGGAAGGCAAAAACACAGAACAGATTCGCGCCGCCATCGTGCGCGGCGATTGGAAAGACATACAGTTACAATAACCGGACTCATTTACTTGCTCAAGCAACACGACCAACAATTCATGGTTTCTCTGACAGTGCGCTGGCTGTTCGCGGCAAGCCTGCTCACGTTGACTTGTTTCGACGCAGCGGCGCAGGGATTGACGATTCGCAATTTTCTGAATCCCGACGCGCCGCTCGTGCGCGAAGGGCTGACCGAAATCATCGGCGAAAACTTTACCGACGCATTTGATCAAAGTCCCTTTGATACGCCCACCAAATTGGGTGGCGTAGAGGTTCTGCTGGACGGTGTGCCCCAGCGTCTGCGTTCGGTTTCGCCGACCCGCATCATTTTTATCGTAGACACCGCAGGCAGTTCGCCGCGCGTGATGCAGGTGTTGACGAAAGAAGGCGCTACGCTCACCGGGCAAATCAGTGTCGTGAGTGTATGGCCGAGCGTGTTAGTGCAAAGCTCTGACGAACTCGACGACGCAGCTTTTCTGCCTTCGGGGTTGTGGACAACGTCGGGCATTTCGCAAGTTACGATCTCTAATGATCCGGTTCCCGTGGGCAATCGCCAGCAACCTACGCGGGTGACGATTACGGGTTCGGGGTGGCGTTACGCCAGTCGCGTGACCGTGTGGCTCAACGGCATCGAATGCCCGGTGGCGTTGGCGGGGCCTGCCATTTTCTTTCCCGGTTTAGACGAACTTGTATTTGAAATTCCTTCCTACATGGCAAACGGCGGTGGCTACCAACTCCGCGTAATCGTAGGCGACCGCGAATCGAATTATTCCCGCATCACATTGGGTGCCGCACAATAATGTTGGTTGCCGGTATTCGGTTGTCAGTTGTCGGTTTGCACCCACACTGATAACGAATGGCTTTGAGGCAAAGGCAATCATTGACTCAGCAAACTGACAACCGGCAACTGACAACCGACAACTGATTTATGAAATTTACTCGCGCGAGCGGCATCCTGCTTCATCCAACTTCTTTGCCCGGCATTTATGGCGTAGGCGATTTGGGGCAAGCGGCTTTTGAATTCGTAAACTTTTTGCACGCTACCGGGCAAAGCCTGTGGCAGGTGTTGCCGTTGGGGCCGACGGGCTATGGCGACTCGCCCTATCAATGCTTTTCGGCGTTTGCGGGCAATCCGTTGTTGATAAGTTTGGATGCGTTGATGGCGGACGGATGGCTCACTGCCGACGACCTCGCCGACATGCCGCGCTTTCCCACTGAGCGCGTAGCTTACGGCCCGGTCATTGAATACAAATTTGCCAAGCTGCAACGCGCGCACGAAAATTTTTTGCGGCTGGCTGACGAAGCCGTGCAAGCCGATTATTTGAAATTCGCTAAACAGCACGCGCACTGGCTGGATGATTACGCGTTATATCGCGCGCTCAAGGACGAACACGGCGGCGCGGAATGGACGAAGTGGGACGCTTATTTGCGCCAACGCGAAGCCAACGCGCTGCACTTTTTCAAAGAGAACCACGCGCACGCCCTCAGCGCCCATCGGTTTTATCAATATCTGTTTTTCAAACAGTGGATCAAGCTCACGGCTTATGCGGCGAACAAAGGCATCAAGATCATCGGCGACATTCCGATTTTCGTAGCCCACGACAGCGCCGATGTATGGGCGCATCCCGAACTTTTCTATCTCGACGCTGACGGCAAGCCGCTTAAAGTCGCAGGCGTCCCGCCTGATTATTTCAGCGAGACGGGGCAATTGTGGGGCAATCCGCTTTATCGCTGGGACGTGATGGAACGCGACGGTTTCACATGGTGGATCGAACGCATCCGCGCCACGCTGGCGACCGTAGACCTCGTGCGCCTCGACCACTTTCGCGGCTTTGAGAGTTATTGGGCCGTGCCTGCCGATGAAACGACGGCGATCAACGGCACATGGGAACCCGGCCCGGGCGGGGCTTTATTCAATGCTATTCATAAGGCGCTTGGCGATTTGCCGATCATTGCCGAAGACCTCGGCGTGATTACGCCCGCCGTCAAAAAGCTGCGCGATGATTTTAATTTTCCGGGGATGTGCATTTTGCAGTTCGCGTTTGGCACGGATGCACAAGCCGATGAGTTCAAGCCTTATAACTACATCCCGAACTCGGTGGTTTATACCGGCACGCACGACAACGACACGGCGGTCGGATGGTTCACCGCCGGCGTCGGCGACAGCACGCGTTCAGAGGCAGACGTAGCCGAAGAGCGCGAATTTTTGTTGGCTTATCTCGGCAGCGATGGCAGCGACATCAATTGGGATTTGATTCGCACGGCATTGGCTTCGGTGGCGACGACGGCAATCATTCCGTTGCAAGACGTGTTGGGTTGCGACAGTGCTGCGCGTATGAACGTGCCCGCGCGCGAAAGCGGCAACTGGGGCTGGCGTTTTGAGTACGAACAGCTTACGCCTGTGTTGCGAGAACGGCTGGCGAAACTGACGAACGTTTATGGCAGAGATCGTCACTTGTTGAAGTTGGCAGCAACGGATGCGGTGGCGGAAAAGGAGTGAGACGCATGCGAAAGATTGATTTACGGCAGAGGCGCGGAGGCCAGGCAGAGCTTCGCAGAGTTCTCTCCGTCTTCCTCCGCGAATCTCTGCGAGACCTCTGCGCCTCTGCGGTGAAACTGCCACTGTGGTTAATCACTCTGACTGTCTTTAGCCCGCTGGTTCTCGCCCAATCTGACGAAACCACTATCCGCATCACAACCGAACTCGTCATTCTCGATGCGCAAGTCTTGCGTAAAAAAACCGGCGTCGTCGTCAGCGAACTCGTGCAAAAAGATTTCGAGTTATACGAAGACGGCGTTAAACAGGAAGTTTCTTTTTTCGGCAAAGACAAGTTGCCGCTTTCGATTTTGCTGTTGATTGACACGAGCGGCAGCGTACGTCCGGTGATCGAAATCATCCGCGATGGCGCGATGGAGGCGCTGCGCCGCTTGAAGCCGGAAGACGAAGTTGCCGTAATGGTGTTCGGCGAACAAGCCAAGATGATTCAGCCGTTCACGAAAGATCGCCAGTTGATCGTGCAACAAATCGGCAGCTTGTTGAGCAGCACGCAAGTCGGCGTAGGCACTTCGTTGCATAAGGCTTTGCACGAAGCCGCCGGGCAGATGGCGATGGCGAGCAATCCGTTAAGTCGCCGCGTTGTCATTACGGTGACGGATAACATCGCGTCGGCTTACCGTTTCGGCGACATGTCAGAACAGCAAGTGACTGATCGCGTCTACGATTCAGGCAGTGTGGTCTGCGGCATCGTCGTGAAATCTGATGTGCCGCGTTCGCTAACGATTTTTGACCGCACGGATAAAGACGATTTGTTCCGTCGCCGCATCAACCTGGCGAAATACGTTGACGAGACGGGCGGCGAAATTCAAATCGTACCCGTCATCGAAGTAAACCAGCGCTTGACCGAATTGATTGACCATTTACGGACGCGTTATAGCGTGGGCTATTCGTCCACCAATCAGGTGTTGGACGGCAAGTTCCGCCGCGTCAGGCTGGCCGTGACCAAAGATGCTTTGAAACGCCACGGCGATTTGGTGGTACGCACGCGGCAGGGTTATTACGGACGGGAGAGAAAGTAAGCTACGATTTCATGAGTTCTTTAATTCGTTATCACGCGCCTGTGCTGCCGCACCCGGCAGACCATCTCGTTTGCGAGAAACCGCTTGGCGCAATTTATAAACCCGACAAAACCGTTTTTCGTGTATGGGCTCCGACGGCGAGCAAGCTGACGCTGCACGTCTATCATCGTCCTTATGAGGGGCCTTATGGCGGCAAGCCGCAGCCCGTCCCGATGGCGCAAAACGAAGACGGCAGTTGGGAAATTACGCTGGCGGGCGATTGCCTCGGTGTCTATTACACCTATCGCGCCGAAGGAATTGACCCGCGTTTCAACGCAACGCGGGAATTGCTTGACCCTTACGCCCAAGCCGTCACGGCGCACGATGGACGTTGCATTGTCGTAAACAACTCTTACACCGTGACGGATCGTCCTACCTTCTCGATTGACGAAGCCATTATTTATGAATTGCACCTACGCGATTTCACGCTTGATCCTGACAGCGGCATTCGCTTGCGCGGCAAATATCTGAGCCTGGTCGAACAAGCCAGTTCGCACCTCACAGGCCGCCGCGACATCACGACCGGGCTTGATCACCTGCTCGAACTTGGCGTCAACGTTATTCAGCTTTTACCCATCGGTACGTTTCACAGCGATGCCGCGAATGACCGTTATGGATGGGGTTACGATGCGATTCAGCATTTCGCGCCGGAAGGCTGGTACGCGACCGAACGTGCCGACGCGCGGCGCATCCGCGAAGTCAAACAGATGATCAGCGCCTTGCACGAGCGGGGACTGCGCGTGACGCTTGACGTAGTTTTCAATCATACGTTTGAAGCTCCCGACAAAGGTCATGTCTACAACTTCGAGGGACTCGTGCCGGGTTATTATTACCGGATGAAACCTGACGGCACTTATTGGAACGGCTCAGGCACGGGCAATGAATTTCGCAGCGAAGCCCCAATGGCGCGGCGTTATATTTTGGATTGCCTGAAACATTGGGTGACGGAATATAAAGTGGATGGCTTTCGCTTTGACCTGTTAGGACTGACCGACCGTGAGACGGTTGAGTTAATTGTCAGCGAGTTGCGTGCTATCGAACCAAACCTGTTGATTTACGGCGAGCCGTGGGCGGGCGGCGATTCGCCGATTGAACTTACTGTTAAAGGAATGCAACGCGGCGAGGGCTGGGCGGTGTTTAACAATCACTTCCGCGATGCCGTGAAAGGGCAAGTGTTTGACGGACGCGCCCAGGGCTTCATTCAGAACGGTTCGAACCAACACGGTATCAAACTTGGGATGCGTGCGGCGCTTGATGATTTCACCGATGCGCCGACTGAGACGATCAATTACATTGAGTGCCACGACAACCATACGCTGTGGGATCGTTTGCTTATCAGTACGATTGATGATTCGCGCATCACGGCTGAAGACCGGCGCGCGATGGCGAAACTCGGCGCGTTGATTTTGCTGACGGCGCAAGGCATTCCGTTCATTCACGCGGGGCAGGAATTTTTGCGGTCGAAAGGCGGCGACCATAACAGTTACAACCAGCCCGATGCCGTGAACATGATTCGCTGGGCGCAGAAGGCGGAGAATTACGACGTGTTTGAATACTATCGCGGCTTGATTGCGATGCGGCGCTCGCATCCGATTTTCAGAATGGCTAAGGCAGCGGCGGTGCGCGAGGGCGTAAAGTTCCTCGACGATGATTTGGGTTTGCGCGTGGCTGAAGGTTGTTTGGCGGTGCAATTCACCGATACGACGGGCAAAGACGCATGGGCGCGCGTGTTGTTGCTGATGAATCCGCAGCGAATGTTGACACCGTTTGCCCTGCCCGCAGGAGAGTGGCGATTGGCGGTGGATGGGGAGCGTTGTTATGCACAACCGCAGCCTTACCAGTTTAATCCCGCGAACACCGTGACGCTGGGATGGTACGGCGCGATGCTGTTGGTTGAATTACGGAAGCAGTGAAAATGGCAAACAAAAAAATAGATGAAAAAGAAGCAGCGTTCCTTTATGACCTCGTGCTGGTTCCGCAATGGCGCGAGCGATTTGACGAATTGATAGACGCTTCGATCAAGTTGCCCGAAAAAGGCACGTTCCTTGAAATCGGCTGCGGCACAGGCGCTTATGCGATTGATTTGGCGGTACGCGGCGGCAATGACGTAAAGGTTGTCGGTTTGGAAAACAACGCGGCGATGCTGGTTATCGCGCAAGGCAAGGCTGAAATCCAAAAAGTTTCGCGCGTTTCGTTTCGCGCCGGTAAGGTAAGCGACCACGATTTGCCGGAAGCCGGTTTCGCGTTGGTCGTGAGCGATGCCACGCTCTTGCCTGCCGACGCACACGCGACGCTGTGGCAAGAGGCTGCGCAACTTGCGGACAAAGGCGCAACGGTGGCGGTCAAGCTCACTACGCGCGGCAGCTTCGATGAATTCTTTTCGATTTACTGGGAAGCGCTTTACGAACTTGATTGGCTCGACGTGACGGCTGCGCTCGAAAGCCTCGTCACGGCGCGGCTGACGGCGAGTGAAGCCGAGGCGTTAGCGCAAGCCGCGAAACTCAAACAAGTGACCAGCGAAACGCATCGGTTGGTGTATAGCTTTTCAGATGGTCGCACGTTTCTGGATGATCCGTTGATGCGCCATTGGTTTTTAGACGAATGGCTGACGCTGCGTCCTGCGAAAGCTCATCGCCAGCGGCTTGAAACCAAATTAGCCGAAGTCATTGACCGCGCGCGCGAAGACTTGGATTTCGAGATTTCGGTCAAGGCTACGATTGTGACGGCGCGCCGTTAGGGCTTGGCCGGATTTCGGATTTTCGTGTGCGAACAGTCGTGCTAGTATGCGCGCGTTTTTGGCTGTGTGATACGGTCAATCCCCAAGAGGCTGAACAAGCCTGATTCAAATAATATCCGCTCAAGGAAGAAAACCATATGCCCGTCTGTCCCGTCTGTCGAAGCCAGAATATGGAATCCGCAAAGTTTTGCGGCAACTGCGGCAACCCGTTCCCACGCGTAGCTGAAACGACTTCTTCGCTGCGCAAGTGCGAGCAGGGGCACATATACAGCGCGGTTTATCAGAACTGCCCTTACTGCCCGCAAGGGGGCATGGGCCTTGATGCCAAACGCGAGGCGAACAGTTTTGAAACCCGCATCGAAGAAGTTACTTCTTTCGTTGACGTGCCAAGCCCGCGTCCCGCCGTTTCGGCTCCGATGGAATTTGCCACTCGCATTGATGGGCCAGCCATCCCTGACTTTAGGACTGACTTTGGGCCTGACTTGGGGCCAGATTTCCCCACCATCGCGGAACACGATTTGAGTACGCGCGTCGAGACGCCGATTCCGTCAGAGTTTATGACGCGCATTGAGTCGCAAGCTCCGTCAGAGTTTATGACGCGGCTTGAAACGCCTATGCCGAGCGAGATGGTGACGCGCATTGAAGAGCCGATGAAAGCGCCGCCTACGTTCGATTTGATAAGCCCTACCAACAAAGAGCCGGTCGTCGCGCCGCCTGCGCCCATGCCGCGCACGGAGTTGTTGCAGGAAGACACGCCGTTTATAACGCGTATCGAGAGCGCGCCGATTCCGGCTTCCGCGCTTGATTTAGACTGGCCTACACCGCCGCCGAATACGGTAATGAGTCCGCCGCCGCCATTGGTTTCGATTCCGCCTACGCCTACGGTGCCTTCGATGGTGGACGTGAGGCCGCCTACTCTGCCGATATCTGTTCCGTTACCGCCAACCGGCAATTTGCCAACAGGAAATTTGCCAACGGGAAATTTTGTCGAAGGTCAATCGCCTACGTTTGCTTCGGTGCCGCCGATGGGCAATCGCGGCACGATGGTGATTTCGACCGAAGAGGTGAAGAAATCGCTTACTTCGAAAGGCAAGTTAGTAGGCTGGCTGGTGAGCTATGCGCGCAACCCCGATGGCGAAGATTTCAAGTTGCACGCGGGCTATAACCGGCTGTGCGCGAATCCGGCCTGCGACATCGTGGTGGATGACGACACGGTTAGCGGTTCGCACGCGATCATCGTCTTTCGCGACGGACGCTTTCTTATCAAAGACGATCTCTCGCGCAACGGCACTTTTGTGAATAACAAAGAAGTGACCGAAGCGCATCCCTTGCAAAGTTACGATCAAGTTCGTCTGGGTAATACCTCGATGACTTTCGTGGCGGCACAAAAAGTGTAAGGTCAGCCGCGCTTAAAAAAAATGCGCGGATGGCCTCACAATGGTTAATCACTTGCTACATCAGTTTCCCCCTCTGTCATGCGTTACCCGATTCAAGCCGCTTACCTGACCGACGCAGGCATGCGACGCCCTGAAAATCAGGATGCGGTGCTTCATCGTTATGAAGAGAGCAGCGATACGCATTTGCTGGTCGTCGCCGACGGCATGGGGGGGGCCGCGTGCGGCAGTCGCGCCAGCCAGGAAGCCGTGCGCGTCATCGGGGAAATGTTTTTTGAGCGCGCCAGTGCGACGCTCAAAACGCCTGATCGTTTGCGGCGCGCGCTGATCGCCGCCAATCACGCGATTTGGGAGGACGCCAAAGCGCATACGCAATGCAAAGGCATGGGCGCGACGTGCGCAGTGCTGGCGTTGCTCAACGATCAGGGCTGGTCGGCGCACATCGGCGACAGCCGCATTTATCAGATCAATCCAGATCGCATTCGCCGTCTCACGCGCGACCATTCGCACGTACAGCGCATGCTGGAAGACGGACTGCTCAGCGAAGAAGAAGCTCAGAATCATCCCGACCGCAGCCGCATCGAACGCGCCCTCGGCCCGCGCGAAGTCGCCAAACCTGAAATCGCCGCCGAACCCTTTAAGCTCATCGAAGGCGATCAATTCTTACTATGTACCGATGGCTTGACGACGCTTGTTCACGATGAAGAAATTTTCGACATCGTGAAAAACGCGCCTTCGGCTCAAGCCTGCGCGACGCTGGTCGAACTGGCGAAACAGCGCGGCGGCACCGACAACATCACCGTAGCCATTGCCGCGATTGGCGACGAAGTCACGCGGGCGTTCTGACTCTCATGCTGCAAGCGTTACCCCAACTGTTAATTGCTACGACCAACGCAGGCAAAGTCGCTGAAATACGCGCCTGTCTGACAGGCTTGCCTTATGAAGTCATCGGTCTGGCTGACCTCGCCGCCGTGCCGCCCGTCGTGGCAGAAACCGGCGAGACCTTCGCGGCGAATGCGATGCTCAAAGCGAATTATTATTTCGAGCATACAGGAACGTTGACCTTATCGGACGATTCGGGGTTGATGGTAGACGCGCTCGGCGGGCGTCCGGGTGTTTACTCAGCGCGTTACGCGGGCGATGGCGCAACGAGCGAACAGTTGGTGGCAAAGCTGTTGGAAGAAATGAATGGCGTTGATGAAACGCAGCGGCAAGCGCAATTCGTTTGCGCGATGGCGTTGCACAGCACCAGCGTAAAGGAAACGTTTGCGGGTAAGTGTGAAGGCCGCATTGCCCTCAAGGCGCGCGGGCAGCAAGGCTTCGGGTTTGATCCAGTGTTTATTGATCCTGCGTCGGGCCGGGCTTTCGCAGAAATGTCTCGCACAGAAAAAAACGCCCTGAGCCACCGCGGCAAAGCGTTAGCTCAGGTGCGTCGTTTTTTCGATCTCGCTGATTACGGCTGATTACAGAGGTTAATTGCCGTGCCTATCAGTTGCCGTGAATAAGTGTTTTCACTTCGCGCCCGAATTTCACGTCAATCTTGCCGGAGCGTTCATCAATGACGAGTCCCGTGCCGAATTTCGGATGGGCAATGCGGTCCCCGATCTTAAAACGCGAGTGGATAGAATAGTCGCGTGGCGGTCCGGCGTTCTGTTCGAGTTCTGCCAGGGCTTTGCGCGAAGAGGTGCCGGTGCTGCTGCGCGTGCGAGAGGAGGCCGTTTTGGTCGTAGCCTTCTTTTCGCGGTAAATATGATTGGAGCCGCAAGTGCGGCATTGCACGCGTTCAACCTTGCCATCAGGCTTGAGCGCGGCAACGACGTGTTCGCGGATGTCTTTACATTTTCCGCATTTGGTTTCAACGTCGTCTCCGAGTTTTAGTTGCTTAACGATTCCGAGCGAATTCTGCATCTTGAGAAATACCAGTAAAATGAATGTTAGGGATACTTCAGTGTGGATTTACTACGACCGCAATGTAACTTAGTGCCTCGGATAAAGCAAAAATCCCGTTGGCTTTTTAACGATAGCCCGATTTGACATTCAGCGTTTAGTGGTCACGGCGTAGCGCCAGCCATGGCTAAAGGCAGGGGTAAAGACGCCACAGGTTGCCATTTCGGGCGGCTGCCGTGCGTGAGTCGGCGCGTCAGCCCGGCCTGATCAGACAGCACGATTTCACTTTCGTCGTCATAAACCAAACGGCTTTGCGCCACATCCCATTCCGATGGCAGCGAAATCATCATATCCAGCGACAACTGTCGTGTCGCGCCGCCCCACATTTCGACCAGATAGAGCTTGCCGTAACACAAACCCGTTTCTGAACACGATTGGCCCGGATTGAATAACACATAGCGTCCGTCGGGCGACCACGCGGCTTCGATGATGAAACGCCCGCCCATCTCTTCTGCCGAAGGCTCGAATTCGCCGAGTTTAGCGAGGTCGGTGATTTGCCAGCGGCGTCCGGTTTCCAGGTCGCTAACGAAAAGTTCTTCCGTCGTGTCGAAGCTCTCTTTGAAAAGAGCGAACCGGGAATCTGGTCCAACCGATAGTTCGCCTACGCGGCGAATGACAGGCGCGGGTTGTGCGGCCAGTGCGTTGTATTCATCCACGGCTAATTCGCGTGCCGTGCGTTCGCCGACGCGCAGGCCGAAGACGCGCGGCAAGCCCTCTTCATCCATCGTATGAGCGATGATCGTCGCGCCGTCGCGGCCTAGTTCAAGGTGATCCAATGAAACGGAAGTGGGCAGGTTCAAAGCGCCGCCGCTCGCCAGATTACCGGTCGCCAACGCCGCGTCGTAAAAGCGCGTGCTTACGGCAAAGTAAATGTGCTGTCCGTCAGCCGACCAGAGAAAGTCCTGAATGGCTTCGTTGGGCGGCGCAATGGCGACCAAGCGCATATCGCTGCCATTGGCTCGAATCGCCCACAGATTGCCTTCGTTGAGATAAGCAATATAGTGAGACTCCGATGGCGTTTGCGCGCGCAGGGGCAAGACGCAACCCAAAAGGATGATGGAAAGAAAACTGAAGTAAAAAAGCCGTATCAAAATGATTTCTCTAAAGTGGGAATTCGCTGGGGGAACCGCAAGCACGTTGAGCCGCACTAAATCATATTCGCCGAACGCTTGTGCCCTACGCAAGCGCTGCTGGCTGCTGTTTTCAGCAGGCGGCGCTGCGCAGGGCAGGAAATGTTTGTTGCATTGGATTGTATTGTGTAAGATGTGCCCGCTTTTGCATTGATCCATTGCCTGAGCATTTCACTTTGAACAATGCCACATTATTTGCTCGTAAGCCGTCTCGTTTCGCAAACGGCGTAAGCGAGTTAACGTCAACAATAAGGAAGACGGATCGTTATGAAAAAAACTAACCTGCTCGCACATGGCGCACTTTTAGCTCTGGTGGCCGGAGCCAATTTCGCGTGCCAGTCCACGACGGCGGGAACTGCGACGACTGGGGCAACGACGGCTGCCATACCGGAAGCCGCCGCCCCCGCCCCTTCGCAAAACCCTGAAGACTCAATGCCGCGCGTGCGCGTTGAAGAGGCCAAAGCCGATGTTACCAGCGGCAAAGGTGTCATCATTGACGTACGCGGCACGGACGCCTGGAAGATCGCGCACATCGAAGGTGCGATTGATATTCAACTGGCTGATGTCGAAAAGGGCGATTTCAAAAACATCCCCAAAGGCAAGCGCATCATTGCCTACTGTACCTGACCGTCTGAACACACCAGCGCCCGTGCGGCGTTTCTGTTGCAAAAAGCCGGTTATGAAAACCCAGGCGCTCTCTTAGGTGGCATGAGCGCGTGGGAAGCTGCGGGTAATAAAATTATTCGCACCGACGCGCCGCCTGCTCCTGCACCCGCAGCGGCGGCTCCCGCGCCGAATGCGGCTCCGCCATTGGGAGCTTTCCCCGTGGCTACGCCCGCAGCGAAGGCTAAAGCTCCTGCAAAAAAAGGGTAAAACTGATTGACCATCCGGTCGGCTAGAAAAATGCGAAAGCCGCGTTGAAGCGCAACTTCAACGCGGCTTTTTATTTTTGCTTTGCCGACCGGGGCTAGCGAACTTTGCCCATCATTTTTTTGATCATTGGGGTCAGCGCCAATAAGAGCAGCGCCGCTCCGACCGGAATCGCCGTGACTTTGCTGAACAGACCGATGAGAGCCTGATGTGATTCGCCTTCAAAATAACCGGCAGCTTCGCCCGCGAGAAAATTGCCGAACGAGATTGAAAGGAAAAAGATGCCCAGCATCAAACCGCTCAAGCGCGCCGGAGCCAGTTTTGAGGTCGTACTCAATCCCACCGGACTCAAACACAATTCGCCAATCGTGCAAAACAAATAAACGCCGACCAGCCACCACGGGCCAACGCGGTCGCCTGAGCCTGACAACAGTGATGAAGCCAGCAGCAAAATTCCGGCTCCGATGCCTACGCCCAGCAAGCCCATCGCAAATTTCGTAGGGCTTGATGGCTGGCGCTTGCCCAATCGCAGCCACAGCCACGAAAACACCGGCGCGAGAATAATCAAAAAGATCGAATTGACCGATTGATACCAACCGACGGGGAACTCGCTGCCCGCCACCGTGCGATTGGTGAAATCGCGCGCGAACAGCGTGAAGCTCGATCCGGCTTGCTCAAACGCCGCCCAAAAAATGACCGCGAAGAAAAACAACAAGACGATGACGCCGACTGGTTTTTTCTCTTCCGGTTTTAAGAACGAAGTGAACATCCAAATCAGGAAGACGATCAGCGCGCCGAGCATTATCCACATGCGATTGCTTTTTATGGGTTCGGGGCCGAAATAAAGCACGCCCACGGCGGCGGCAATGACCAGCATAAAGCCCGCACCCATGATTGCTTTGCGTTTAGTTTCGGCGCTCGATTGCACTGGCGCATTGCCCACATGCGCGAGTCGTTCGCGGCCTAGCCAATATTGTATGAGTCCTGCCGTCATGCCTACGCCCGCGATGCCGAAGCCCAAATGCCAACTGACCTTTTCAGCCAGGAAGCTGCAAATCAACGGCGCAATGAAAGCGCCCAGATTGATGCCCATATAAAAAACTGAAAAGCCCGCGTCGCGTCGTTCGTCGGTTTCACCATACAAACTGCCAACGACGGCGCTGACGTTCGGCTTGAGCAAACCCGTACCCAACGCGATCAACACCAGGCCAAGAAAAAAGGTGAACGTGCTGGGAAACGCCAGCGAGAAATGGCCCAGCGCAATAATGACGCCGCCATAAAAGACTGCGTTGCGGGTTCCCATTACGTTATCGGCGAGCCAGCCGCCGGGGATGGACATCAGGTAAACCGACCCGGTGTAAGCGCCATAAATGCCCGCTGCGGTTTTCGTATCCATCCCCATGCCGCCCTGCGCGACGGTGGCGGTCATATACAAAATCAAAATCGCGCGCATGCCGTAATAGCTGAAACGCTCCCACATCTCAGTGAAAAACAGCGTCGTCAAACCGCGCGGATGTCCGCCGATGCCACTGGTGTCTCGGGTCGAATCGAAAGCCGCAGCCGTTTGCGAAGACTCATTGCTGGCGCTCATTGCTTTGTTTCCTTTAGTTAGTTGGGTGGGTAATGCTTCGAAAGTGAGGATAGCCTAGCACGGCTCCGGCTGAGGCGGAAGCTGAGAACCGCGCGCCAGAATGAGGCAAGGGGCGGGTGAGCTTCACGCCGCGCGCTTTTGCCGTTAGACTGCGCGCACTATGGATGAACGAGATTTTTACAACGAGCGACCCGAAACCAAAACCGCCACCTATTCTTGCCCGAAATGCCGCGAGAAGCAGGATTTCAAAATCCGCTGGCTGCGGCGCACGCGCAAGCCGCAATTGCCGCGCGGCGCGATGGATGAATACACCCGCGCCAAGTTCGCCAACGCCAAAGACCACATGGTGCGCGTAGACGACATGCTTTATTGCGCTAATCCGAGTTGCCGCGCCAAGTTCGACATTCCGAACTTTCAGACGGTCGTCTTTATCGAATAAAGAAGCGTCAGAGTATTGCCACAGAGGCACTGAGTCACAGAGGTCTTCTCTAGTTGTTTACACTTCTTTACTCCCTCTGTGACTCCGTGTTTCTATGGCCTAATTGATTTCCAAACAGCGTCTCACCGGCTGCAAGCCAAGCGTATGTCCACTCCTCTTACCCGCGTAGAAGTTGTTCAAAACACGCTGACCGATTATCTGGCGAACGCGCAGCCGTCCGCCCATTTGCTCGCGCCCGATGTGCCGATGCGCACTGACAGCGCGTTGACCGCTGCCATCGCGCGCGAACTTTTCAGCGATCAAGTGACGAGCCGTTTGCTTGACGTAGCCTCGCGCAAACTCAAGGCGCGCAACGAAAGTTTTTATACGATTGGCAGCGCCGGTCACGAAAACAACGCTGTGATCGGCGCGTTGTTGCGGCTGGACGACCCGTGCTTTATGCATTACCGCTCAGGTGGATTGATGATGGCGCGCGCGCGTAAGGCTGCGAATGTTGACCCCGTAATGGACACGTTGTTGTCGCTCGCCGCGTCGAAAGACGATCCGATTGCGCAAGGCCGCAATAAAGTATGGGGCAGTCATCCGCTGTGGATGCCGCCGCAAACCAGCACGATTGCTTCGCACTTGCCGAAGGCGGCGGGCTTGGCTTTCGCGTTGCGACAGGCGATGCGTTTGGGCAAAGGGCAAGACAAAGGTTTGGCTGACGATTCGATTGTTTGCTGTTCGTTCGGCGACGCTTCCGCCAATCACGCGACGGCGCTGGCGGGCATCAATGCGGCGCGTTACACGATTCGTCGCGGCGGACAGGCTCCGATTCTGTTCTTGTGCGAAGACAACAACATTGGTATTTCGGTCGCTACGCCAAATGACTGGATTCACGATTCGTTTAGCCTGCAACCGCATCTCTATTACCTCGAAGCTGACGGCACGCTCGATGAGATTTATAACACCGCCGCCAAAGCTATTGACGTATGCCGTTCGTCGCGCGCGCCGGTGTTCCTGCACCTGCACACGACGCGCCTGTGGGGACACGCGGGCACGGACGTTGAATCGGCTTATCGTTCGATGGATGAAATTCAAGCCGCCGAAGCGCTTGATCCGCTGCTCATCAACGCGCGCTGCTTAATTGAACTCGGCGCGGCGACGCCTGAACAGTTGCGCGACATCATTGATACGCAGCAAAACCGCATTGACGAAGTCGCCGAAGTCGCCATCCGCCGCCCTAAACTGACTACCGTTGCTGAAGTCATCGAACCACTTGCGCCGTACGACGAAATCAAGGTGCGCTTTCGCGTACCGTTCCCCGTGAACGCTGACATGCGGCTGAAATCTTTCGACCACAATTTGCCTGAGAACGCGACGAATCCGACCAAGCGCACGATGGCGGCGCATATCAATGCGGCGCTCGCCGATGAAATGTTGCGGCGGCCTGAAGTCATCGTCTTCGGTGAAGACGTAGGCAAAAAGGGCGGCGTCTATTACGTCACGCAAGGCTTGCAGAAACGCTTTGGCGTCGCGCGCGTATTCGATACGTTGCTCGACGAAACGACGATTCTCGGCACGGCGCAAGGCGCGGCGATGGCGGGCTTGCTGCCGATTCCTGAAATTCAATACCTCGCTTATTTGCACAACGCGCTCGACCAGATTCGCGGCGAAGCCTGTTCGCTCTCATTCTTTTCGTCGGGACAATTCACCAACCCGATGGTCGTACGCATTCAAGGCCTCGCCTATCAAAAAGGTTTCGGCGGACACTTTCACAACGACAATTCGATTGGCGCGTTGCGCGACATTCCAGGCTTGTTGTTGGCTACGCCGTCGCGTGGAGACGATGCTGCGCGGATGCTGCGCGGACTGGTTGCCACGGCGGCGGCCTGCGGGCGCGTGGCCTGCTTTCTCGAACCCATCGCGCTCTATCACGAAAAAGATTTATACACCGACGGTGACGGCCTCTGGTTGCAGGACTATCCGCTGCCCGATGAAATGTTGCTGCCCGGCGAAGTCGGCGTATATCACGAAGACGCGCAGGATTTATTGATTGTGAGTTACGCCAACGGCCTGCGGCTTTCGCTGCGCGCGGCGAAACGCTTGCGCGAAGAACACGATCTGAATGCGCGCGTACTCGACGTGCGCTGGTTGAATCCGTTGCCAATGGAGGCCATCAAACACCACGCGGCAGAATGCGGTCGCGTGTTAGTCGCTGACGAATGCCGCGCCACTGGCGGAGGCATCGCCGAAGCCGTCATCGCCGGATTAGTGGAAGGCGGTTTCACTGGCAAGCTGCACAGCGTACGCGCGGTTGATACGTATGTTCCGCTGGCAGCGGCGGCGAATCTGGTGTTGATTTCAGAAGCGCAAATCACAGAGGCGGCGTTGCGGGTCAGCGGCTAATCATTTTGAACGCCACATGGTGAGCGTGCCATTTCGCCGACAGCCCGCACAGCTTTCGCCTAACGTCATCGCGCCGGATTTGGTAGGCCTCAAGTTCGCTTCTTACGGAATGGGCGGCGTTGCGGGGAAGAGAATTCGTCAGCAAAGCCCGTTAAGCTGTTGCGGCAGCGGAATATGCGACGAGAGTGCATCGTTGGTCGGCACGTAATGTTCCTGCATCCAGACGTTGCCGTTGTTCCCGCTGTAATCGCCCGCCGGATAACCTGCGCCACGCGCCGTCACGCTGTAATAAGTGAACAAAACACCGCGATTCCAGTTACCTGCCGACGTACCCAAACGGTTGTCATACATCTGAAACCGCTTGTTGTAACTCATCGAGTGATAAAGCTGCGTCGAGGTGGCAAAGCGTTCCTGCGTCATCTGTCCAGCGGCGTTATAAACCATTGTGTCGGCGTAAGTGCGCGACACGCCATCGCCTAAGTACAGGACAAAACCTGAAGCATTTTCTGCCAAGTTTTGACGTTGAAGTTGCCGAAAGTCGCCAGCGCGGTGCGTAGCTCATCAAAACCGATACGAAATAATGAGATCGGAGCGCGTCCATGTTTCTTGAGTTT
>JANNUY010000660.1:0-1817 GCA_031414155.1 Acidobacteriota bacterium | reverse complement strand
CCGACAGTTACTCAGTTTCCCAAAAAACCTTTTGCCCCATTACCGGATAAACTGTCAGCGACACGATATGCAGTAGAGTTTTATGGGAGATCAAGGCTTCAGCAAGAAATCTCCTCAAATACTACTTGTCGGTATGCGGTTACCCACCTCGTTGACTTAATAAAGCAAAGGAGATTTTACTTTCACGAAGATTACGATACCGGCTTGCCTGACTATCAAAAAGATTTGCGTCTTGCTGAGACAGCGGAACTATATGAACCCGAAGCTATTCTCACCTTAATTTATCAAGCCAGATGCAACATGTTTCATGGGGAGAAGGAATTCATCGCTTCACAGAAGGAGTTACTTTCCTATTTGAGTGACCTACTGAGCTTTATAACTCTGAAAATTTTAGGCAGGCTATTGACGGATTTGCAGAATAACTTGGCATAAGGAGTCGTTTGATGCTGGCCTGGCTGGGTCTATTCACAATTGTAATTTTGCTGGCGGCTATCCTCAGCAAAAGAATGTCGCCGCTCGCAGCCTTGATCGCCGTACCCATAGTTGCCTCGTTACTCGGCGGCTTTGGCTGGAAGACCGGCGCGTTCATGGTCACGGGCATTCGGGGAATTGCGCCGATTGCAGGCATGTTCGTGTTTGCGATTCTGTATTTCGGCGTGATGAATGACGCGGGCTTGCTTGACCCGATCATTGACCGCATTTTGCGCGCCGTAGGCCATAACCCCACTCGCATTGTCGTAGGCACAGCCTTGCTGGCGGCTTTGGTGCATCTGGATGGTTCGGGCGCGGTGACGTTTTTGATTACGGTTCCCGCGTTGCTGCCGCTTTACGAACGGCTGCAAATGGACAGGCGCGTATTGGCTTGCGCTGTAGCAATGGCGGCGGGCGTGAACAACATGCTGCCGTGGGGCGGGCCTACGATTCGCGCCGCCGGAGCTTTGCATGTGCCGGTCACTGAACTTTTCAATCCCCTCATTCCGGTGCAAATCGTCGGCTTGTTGTATGTCTTTGCTGCCGCCTATTGGCTGG
Source organism: Acidobacteriota bacterium (assembly GCA_031414155.1). GTDB lineage: Bacteria > Acidobacteriota > Blastocatellia > RBC074 > RBC074 > JACPYM01. The sequence continues at coordinate 788 of JANNUY010000660.1, read as the reverse complement.
GTAAAAGGGAAGCGCGCCGTCTCGGTGTCACCAAATTGACATATCAGATATTTACGCGCCAACGAACGGAAGCTGAAACCGTGCTGTTGCGTCCGCGCAATTTCTGGCTGAATCTGCTGCTCACCGTTGGGTTGATGGCTTTGATGATTAGCGGCAAGGTCGAACCCGTTGTCGTATTCATGCTCGGCGCAGTTGTCGCGTTGCTGCTGAATTATCCGAACGTAAAAGAGCAACGCGCGCGCATTGACGCACACGCGCAAGCCTCGTTGATGATGGCGGCGATCTTGCTGGCCGCCGGAGCCTTCACCGGCATTATGAAAGAATCGGGCATGCTGACCGCGATGGCTCAAGCCGCCGTCACGCATGTCCCGCCAGCAATGGCGCGGCATATTCCATTTGTGATGGGCTTGCTTTCGATGCCGTTGAGTTTGTTGTTCGACCCTGATTCGTTTTATTTCGGCGTGCTGCCCGTCGTGACCGAAGTCGCGGGCAAGCTGGGAGTGCCTGCGATTCAAGTCGCGCAAGCCGCACTGCTCGGACAAATGACGACCGGTTTCCCCGTCAGCCCGCTGACACCTGCTACGTTTTTGCTGGTAGGGTTGGCGAACCTAGAATTGGGCGAACATCAGAAATTCACGATTCCGTTTTTGCTGGGCGCGTCGTTGGTAATGACGCTGGCCTGTGTGTTGTTCAAAGTCTTTCCATTCTAGATTGGTTTGCAAAACGATATAAGGTGTCAGTAGCCCGCGCATAAGCAAGGGCTGCCTCGGCAACGTGGCCAGTGGCTT
>JANNUY010000659.1:0-1304 GCA_031414155.1 Acidobacteriota bacterium | reverse complement strand
CGTAGGCGTTCCTAAAATCCGTCGCAAAATCCAATCGCCGCGTTTGACCGGACTCGTGCGCAAAGGCGCTGACGTAACGGTCAACACTGCGCCCAAGCGCAACAATCCGCCGCGTTGAAAGGCGTTTGCGCCCGTGACGAGTTCGGCTTGTTCGGTTGCTTTGATCTCTTGTTTCACGCCGTAAAATTTCGCCAAGTCACGATTCAAAAACGTGTAATCAGCCGTCAGCATTTCGCGCAACGGACGATCTTTGCGCACCAGATGCTCGAAAAACGAAACGGCTTCGTCATACATCGCGGCGCGCACGTCGTCGGTAAACTCGGTGAAACGCGAAGTATCTACGCCTTTGAATTCGTCGAAGTGATAGAAGCCCAGCCACTGGCCGAAAAATTCGGTCGAGAGCCGTCGCGCTTTCGCGTCAGCGAGCATGCGTCTCACTTGGCGCTTGATGCCTTCATCTGTCACCAACTCGCCCGCGTTCGCCGCGCGCCGCAATTCGTCATCGGGCAACGAAGCCCAGAGAAAGAAACTCAAGCGGCTCGCCATTTCCCAATTCGTGAGTGCGGAGTGCGGAGTGCGGAGTGCGGAGTTTTGCATGCTGAATTGCGTGTCGTTCTTCAACTCCGCACTCCGCATTCCGCCTTCCGCACTTTGCTCGACTCGATAGAGGAATTGTGGCGCAACCAGTACGCGCGCAATCAACGCCCGCGTAGCCTTGCGATGATCACCTTCTGACTTCAACGCCTTGTCATAAAAGCCGCGCAATGCGAGCTTTTCTTTTTCGGTCAACGGACGCCGCCACGCCTGCGCGGCAAAGTCCAACGCATCGCGCACGTGTCCCGCCCGCGCCGCCGCTTGCGCCGCCATCACGCCGTCGTAATCCCGCCGCAACTCTGCCGCGTATTTTTGCATTGCGGCAGGCAATGCGGCGATGGCGAGTTTGTCCAACTTGGTGATGTCTTTACCCTTCAAGTCATAAGAATAATGTTTCGCCAACAACCGCAGGTAACTGTCGTGATATTCAAACGACGCGAACAAATCATTCCACGCCTGATTGAGCCGTGTGCGCGTGGCGTCATCAATCAGGTTCGCTGCAAAATACTTATCATCGCGGATGTATTTGATGCGCTGCACGAATTCATCGTGTTCGGGCACGTTGTAAGTGTTGTCGAACGGATCAGGCACCGGGTCTTTGTCGGCGGGCGTAGGTTCGCCGTGCGAGTTGGGCGGCAGCAGCGCGACGAATTGCTCGACGCCCGCGCGGAAGGATTTATATCCGGCGGTTTTCATATCGCCGATCAACG
>JANNUY010000658.1:0-1409 GCA_031414155.1 Acidobacteriota bacterium | reverse complement strand
GCGGCGGCGAAAATATGTGGGCGACTGTGGACGGCTTTCATTTCGTCTGGCGGCGCATGTCTGGCGATGTAGCGTTGGCCGCAGACATCAAGGTGTTAGGCGAAACCGGCAACGCGCATCGCAAAGGCGTACTCATGATTCGCCAATCGCTCGATGCCGATGCGCCCTACGCTGATGCCGCGTTGCATGCTGATGGACTGACTTCGTTGCAATACCGCGAAGTCAAAGGCGGCGTGACGCGCGAGATTCAATCAAACGTAAAAGGGCCTTCGCGGTTGCGCATTGAGAAGCAGGGCGATTACGTTTTTATGGCCCTCTTGCCTAATGACGCGCGCGCCGGTGAACCATTGCGTTCGGCGGGCGGATCGTTTCGCATCAAACTGACTGAGCCTTATTACATCGGCCTCGGCGTATGCGCCCACGACAACAACGCGACCGCGCAAGCCACGTTCAGCAATGTCGAACTCGCCAACACCAAGACGCTCGAAAGCACGCTCGAGACGATTGCCATTTCATCGAAAGACCGCAAGGTGGTTTACACCGCCAACGAACATTTCGAAGCTCCCAATTGGTCGCGCGACGGCAAATACTTTTTGCTCAATCGCGGCGGGCGGATGATTAAGTTGCCGGTCACGGGCGGCACGCCTGAAACAATTGACACTGGCTTTGCGACGCGCTGCAACAACGACCACGGCATTTCGCCCGACGGCACGCAACTCGTCATCAGCGATCAATCGCAAGAGAAACGGCAGTCGTTGATTTATACCTTGCCGATCACAGGCGGCACGCCCAAACGCATCACGCAACTTGCGCCGTCGTATTGGCACGGTTGGTCGCCCGATGGCAAGACGCTGGTGTATTGCGCCGACCGCAACGGCAATTTCGATGTTTACGCAATTCCCGTCGAAGGCGGCAAAGAGAAGCGACTGACTACGGCGGAAGGACTGGACGACGGGCCGGAGTATTCACACGACGGTGAATACATTTATTTCAACTCGGTACGCACCGGGCTGATGCAAATCTGGCGGATGAAACCCGATGGCAGCGAACAGACGCAAATCACCAAAGACGAATACAACAACTGGTTCGCGCATCCTTCGCCCGACGGCAAGTGGCTGGTGTTCATCTCATATGAAAAAGACGTGACAGGGCATCCTGCGAACAAGGACGTGACGCTGCGCTTAATGCCAATAGCAGGTGGAGAGATTCAAGTGCTGGCTAAATTATTTGGCGGGCAGGGAACGATAAACGTGCCGTCGTGGTCGCCCGATAGCAAGCAGTTGGCCTTTGTGAGCTATCGGCTAGTGAGTCGCTAAGACAGCGCAACCTTCATCAATTCTTTGCGCGGCTTGATCAGCAACACGATAAATACTGACAGCAATGCCACCGCCGCAAACACGCCAAAAATC
>JANNUY010000657.1:0-2509 GCA_031414155.1 Acidobacteriota bacterium | reverse complement strand
CCGAAAATACGAAAATCTCCGCCGGGTATCCTTTTAATTTTTTCGGGGTGAAACATCGCGCACAAGTGAAACCTTGTTTTACCTCTCGATCTATTGCCAGAAATAACCCAAACATTTTGCCCGATAGCTTTTTCGAGCGTTCCGAGTTTACTGCTATCAAAAGAAAATTCAGTACGACCCTCTACTTCATAAAAGCCGTATTCATGAACCTTGTGATATGCGACAAAATCCGAAGCCATTTCTAAGGTTTCTCCGTCAACTGCAACAACAAGTCCTGCGCCTTATCGAAGCCCGGCGCGAGTTCGAGCGATTGCAACACGGCGCGTTTGGCTTCTTTCGCTTTGCCTAGCGCCGAATAAGCCCGCGCGACGTTGAAATGTGCTTCGGCGAAATTGGGCGGTTTCGTACCCAACGCTACCTGATATTCGCGCAGCGCCGCTTCGTTCTCGTTGCGTTCGAGCAACAGCGTGCCCGCTTCGGTGTGCAGCGCGTGATCGAACGGATTGATAAAGAATCCAAGTTTCAGCAATTCCAAGCCGCGCGCTTTGTCGCCCTGCGCGAGTTTGAGTTGCGCGAGTTTCTTGTGCGCGGCGTAATCGTTCTCATCCACCTTGATCAACGCTTCGAGCGCTTCTGTTTGCGCAGCCTTGTCGCCTCGTCGTTCGTGAATGGCGGCCAACGCTTCATAAGCCTCGTGTTGCAGCGGGAACAATTCAGTCGCGCGGCGAAAGTATTTCAACGCGGCTTCGTCGTTCTTTTCAGCCAGCGCTTTTGATCCCGCGCGCATCTGAGCCGCAAAATCGTCAGGTTGCGCCGTAGCCAATTCAAACAGTTTGTCTTTTGGCGTTTCAGCGGCTTCTTTCGCCCACATCGGAGCCAGCGTTTTGATGTACTTGCCGCCGCGTTCCTGCACATAAGCCATAAACTGGGTATCGAATTCTTCGGGCGTGAGTTTCAATGCTTCGCGCAAAATCTCAAGCGTGCGTTTCTGGTCTTTGTAACCTTTGAGCATCGCCAGACTCGCATCGAAGCCGAACTTGTCTTCGATGAAATGGCAAACCTGTGAAGCCTGAAAGTAAGCCAGTTGCACATCGTCCGGTCGCTTGGGACGCATGAAGCCGCCATCGAGATCGTTGATCTTGAACCAACGCCCGTCGGCCAGAGTCTTGATGTTGGTGATGCTCCAATCGTCGCCCCAACCGGGTCGCGCTTTGTGTTCTTCAAAGACCGACAGCCCTTCAGAAAACCAGCGCGGAATGCGGTGATCGGTGATTTGCAACGTGATGACGTGCGTGTATTCGTGCCACAGCGTGCTGCCCCAATTGAAGCCTTCGCCCGCGCGCGCCGACGGCGAATCTTGCACAATCTGCTGTCCGAAACATACGCCCAGCGCGCCGAGTCCGGGCAAGCCCAATGCGCGCACCGCAAAGTCGTCGTGATTGGGATGGAACTCCGCAACAATTGGCCCAACGGGAGTGAATTTATATTTCGCCGTGAGTTTCGCTTTGGCCTCAAGCAGCAAATCCGCCGCGTAACCCGCCAGCACCGCGCTCTCTTTCTCGTGCGTGCGAATCACGAAATCGCCCGCCGTCGTCTCGCGGAAGTCGCCCAGCGTATCCAAAAAGTCCAACGTATTTTTCGCCCACGGATTGAACGGATCGCCTTTGAATGAAGTCTCGACGGCGGCGCGGCCTTCTTCGTTTTTGTTGGTGCGCAACAGGGCTTGCCCCAACGCGAGGTGAGCGTTCCACAGGTTGGGTGACAACGCTACAGCCTTGCGCAAAAAGACGATGGATTCGTCATAGCGCCGCTGATTCGTCGCGTAATGCGCCAGCGTTTCATACAACTCGCCCGACTTCGGATTGATGGCGAGCGCAGCATTCAACGACGTTTCATATTGCGCCGCGCGGTTGTTGACCCAATGCGAAGCCGCGCGCAAGGCAAGAGCTTCTGTTGAATTGGGATTGAGTTTGAGTACGTCATCAATTTTCTTCGCGGCATCGTCATGCTTTTCAGCGTCGAGATCGGTCGAGGCCGCGAGCAATTTCGCGGCGGACAAATTCGGATTGATTGATAAGGCTTTCGTAATGGCTTGCTGTACGGCTTCGCCGCCGTCGAAACGTTTGTTGCGCGCAATCGCCAAATGCAACGCGGCGGAATTCGGATTGAGCTTGAGCGCGTCTTTCAAAAACTCTGCCGCATCAGCGTAAGCATATTTCGCAGTGAATAACTCTGCCGCCGCGATGTGTGCTTCGGCATTGGCCTCGTCCGCCGTGATGGCGTCGAGATACATATCTTTGGCTTCCTGCGCTTTTTCGAGATAGGCCAGCGCAGCGGCGATGGTGATTAAACCTTCCGCCGATTCAACCGTGTTGTCATCCCAAAACTTGCTGATGCCTTGAAAGACGAACTGCGCTTCATCGAGCTTGCCGGTGGCGTTGAGCAACTCGCCGCGCCGCAACTCCGCGCGCAAGAGCAAGGGTTGCACGGCGGCTTCTTTTTCCAACTC
>JANNUY010000656.1:0-3241 GCA_031414155.1 Acidobacteriota bacterium | reverse complement strand
TTGTCGTCTATCTTGATGGCTTCGAGTTTCGGTTGGCCCTTGGCCTTGCCCGATACGACGATGGTGTAAAGGTGGCCTGCCTCGAAGCTGACATTCGGAATCGTGAGCGCCACGGTTTTGCTGCCTTGCGGACGCACTTCAAGCGTCACTTTCATCGGATCAACGTCGCTGTAATTCGTGACCGCTTGCGGATTCACGCCGCTGAACAGGGAACTGGTTTGCCCTTTCACGAACACATCCACTTCGCCCGCGTCGGGTGAGGCATGCACGATGCGTACGTTGGCTTTGCCGGTGGCGGGCGGCGTGAGTTTGTCAGACACGACGTGCAGCGTGGCTTTGCCGTCGGTCGCGGGCATGGCAATCGCAGTGTAATGTTTGCCGCCGCTGATGCCTTCGTCGTTTTGCGCGAAGGGCTGCGCGCTGTCTTGGCCCGCAGGCTTGATGGCAAACATGCTCTGGTTGTCAGGGATTTCTTTGTAAGGCGTCACGGCTTTGTAAGCGACGTTATTGAATTCCTTCGCGTTGCCGACGAAACCATCTACCGCCGCAAAGCCTGGCAACACATGAATGAAACGCACCAGCGATTTGTCGCGTTGTTCTACTTCTTTCGCGGGGGGCGCCGTCGTAGCGCCTTTATCCGTTTTGGTGGTCACTGATTCGGTGCGCGCCGATTCGGAAGTGCAAGCCGCTGACAGCGCCAGCAGCGTTAGGGCGAAACCGAGTGAAATAATTTTCTGATTGTTTCTCATAAACCTTCTCCTGTTGATTCGTTTTCTTGCGACGAGCCAAGTCGGTTGTACGCCTGTCGAACACCTCGTCGAAAGAACCGTACACTGTGACTTCGCCCGCGACACTCTTGACGCGTTCAGCCTTGCGGCCACACACGCAAACGTCGTTGGGTAATCACTTCGCAATAATTGCGCCAGAAAAAGCCGCAGGTTTGGCTCCAGCACGCAGTTCCCTGTTTCTGGCGTGCTGTTTGCAGAGCGGACTTTCGTAGTAGGCAAAATTTTCAAGTTAGGAGAAAACCAAGATGAAACGATCTATCACAATGATTCCGAGTACGATTCTTATCGTGGCTGGCCTGGTCGTAGCGATCACGCTGCTGTTAGTTGCGCCGATGGCTTCGCCGCAGGGGCGACGCACGGACGGCCAGATGAGCAGCGAAGCGCGCGCGCGGGCTTTTCTGATAAAAGAAGTGCGGCACGAGTTGGTCACGTTGCCTTATTACAGCGTGTTTGACTGGCTGCAATTCGAAGCGCAGCCCGACGGCACGGTGACATTGCAAGGGCAAGTCACGAGGCCGACGTTGAAATCAGATGCTGAGAACGTCGTCAAAGACATTGAAAGCGTCACCAAGGTGAACAACCAGATCGAGGTATTGCCGCTTTCGCCCAATGACGACCGCATCCGGCGCGCGATTTACCAGACGCTGTTCAACTTCGATTCGCCGATTTATCGCTACGGTATGGGAGCTGTGCCTTCGATTCACATCATCGTCAAGAACGGCAACGTGACGCTCAAAGGAATTGTGGATAGCGAAGGAGATAAGAACCTCGCCAACGTCAGAGTGAACGGCATCTCCGGCGTCTTTTCGGTCAAGAACGAATTGGCGCTGACGAGCGATAATCGCAAGGCGAGTTTGAAATAACTTGCGTTATCCGGCTTATAACGGCGTCGTCAGCATGAAATGCTGGCGGCGCTTGAGCGGGGTTAGAAAAGAGGGCAGGGAAAATAGAGAGCAACTCAACCAACGGCTCTTCATTTACTCTGCCCTCTTTTTTCGTGTCGCTCAATTTGGTTAAGACGTTGGTTCCAGCGGCGGGTTCGGCGGAACTTCTTTCGGATTGGTATCAGGAATCTCAGGCTGCCGAATCACTTCAGCGCCGAGCATCTCCCACTCGTTCGTGATTTGTATGCGGTCTTCGCGCGAACGCGGAGAAACGCCGAGCAGGATATGACCTTTGCGCAATTTTTCTTCATAACCATTGGCCTCTTCCTGCGGGATCGCTACGCCGACGACTGAACCCAGCAAGCCGCCGCTCAATCCGCCAAAGCCGGAGCCGGTGACAATCGCTGCCAACGGCCCGAGGGCGATTAAGCTGATGCCAGGTAACGCAACGACGGCTGCCACTGCGATGATTCCGCCTAACACTGCGCCTGCGCCTGCACCGACTGCTGCGCCCACGGCGGGACCGCTGCCCGAAGAAGAGGTGGCGTTGCCGACGACTTCCCCGCGCAAGCCAGGGGCAGAAAAGTAAAGTTTCTTCGACTCGTCCGAGAGCAGCACGCTGATCTGGTCTTCGTCATATTCCATCTCTTTTAACAACCGGTAACCTCTTTCGCCGGCTTCACCATCCGTAAAAAAACCGACGACCGCTTTGTCGGCGGGCACATGAGCTTGCGCACTTTTGTCCATTTTATCTCTCCTCAAAAATTATGTAGGGCAGGTTTTGAGCCTGCCCTACGGGTTTAGCTTGCACAGACCTGACAGGGTGAGAAACTGCGTTAAACCCCGCGCCGAAACCGGTTGCCGCGAATGCCAGCGATGAGCGCGACAAACAACGCCGAGCCTAAAATAGACCAGACAATCGGGAAGGAGCGGCCTCCGACGCGCAGCGCGAAAAGTTCAGGCAGCCCCAGCACGCCTGAGAGCCACACGCCCAGCACGGCGCCGATAAAGCCGACGCCGATGGTGACCAGCAAGCCGCCCAGCGAATAACCGGCGATGGCTTGTCCGACCGCGCCGCAAATGGCCGCGATTAACAACAGGATCAATAACGATTCGATTGACATAACAAACTCTCCTTCTAAGGGTGATGCGGTCAGGCGAAGTTACTGATTACTTCGCCCGACCGGGTAAAAACCACGAGCGCATAACAACCAGCGCGATAATCGCCACGGTGCCGAGCAACATTCCCGCGGGCGTGATGTCGGGCGTAACGAGCTTACGGGCAATCACAAAAACGATGACTTCGACCGCCGCCGAAGTGCGATGAAACAACAGTAACAAACCTAGCTCCGCCGCGATGGCGATTAACAAAAGCATCTGCACGATGTCTTGCAAGACTGAGTATTCGCTGCCGGGACGATGCCAGAGTTTCGGAAAATCAGTGATCAGCATGTCCCACGTAGCGATGGTCGCCGCGATAAACGTCAGCAACGCCAACACCGAAAGAAACACATGAATTGAGTTCGCCAGCCAGCGCTCGATATATTTTTCAAACCACCATTCGCCGCC
>JANNUY010000655.1:0-7792 GCA_031414155.1 Acidobacteriota bacterium | reverse complement strand
CACCCGCGCCCGCAGCGCCGGATGCTCGCGTAACCGTTCTTCCAAACTTAACTTCATCTCGTGCCTCCTTGGCGCCATTTTCACATACTGCCGCCCCACTTGGCGGGTGCTACGTGCGTAGTCCCACTTTTAATCGCACCCTCCTCGACCAGCAGGCGGACGATTTGTTTGCGCTCCTCAAAGCTCAGTTGAGAAAGGTTCTGACTCATACGTTGCGTGAAAGCGGCGAACTGCTCGATCAGTTGCAACCGATGATGCTCTTGTTTTTCTGCCTGCTCAACCTGTGCGCATTCGTCTTCCAGCTTTTTGAGTTTCGTTCGCAGGCTTTTCAGACGCGGCTCCAACTCCGCGAGTTCCAGATGACCGGCTTGGTAAAGGTCTAGCAAGCGTGCTTTCTCGCTTTCCTGTTGTTTGATTTCACGGCGTTTTTGCGCGAGCAGTTCTTTGGCGGCCAGTTGCCGTTGCGGCTTCTTCTGCGCGCGGCGGGTGTATTCCTGTAACACCTGTTCCGGTTGTTCCAGCAAGCGGCAGGTCTGCTCCCATACGAGTTCATCCAGGGCTTCCACGCGCACCGGATGCGCCTGACAAACGCGGCCCTCTTTCCAACGATAGCCGTCCTGTCCGGCGCAGCGATAGTAACAGCGTTGGTACTTCGAGGTAGAAGTGGGTTTGCCGTACAACGCGTAGCCGCATTGCTGGCAGCGCAGCAAACCGCTCAACAGGTAATCGTGCTTCTTGTTGTTGCGCGGTGAGAAGCGTTTGTTCTCTTCCAGTCGTTGGCGCGCTTGTTCAAACACTTCCTGGCTGATGATGGCGGGCACGGGAATCGTAATCCACTCTTCCGGCGGACGGTCGCGCGAACTGGAATGTACATGCTTCGGGTAGAAGTTGCGGTCGTGCGCGAGCTTGGTCGGGCGTACGCGCTCCACGCTCTGTGTCTTGCGGTACGCGGCTTGGCCGCAATACGCCGGGTTGCGCAAGATCGCCCACACGACGGAGCGTTCCCAACGACCGATGTCGTGGCGTGTCGGAATCTTTTCGGCAGTGAGTTGGCGGGCTATCGCGCTCAAAGACAGATGTTGTTCGCACAGCATTTGAAAAATCCGCCGCACGACGGCGGCTTCCGTTTCGTGAATTTGATAGCGCGCCTCTTCTTGCTCCGTAGTGCGCAGGTAAACATAACCGTAGGGCGCGCCTGACAAGACACAGACCTTGCCTTGTTGCGCTTTGTGCAGCTTGCCGCGCCGATGGCGCTCCACGATCTTCTCGCGTTCGTATTCGGCGATGACGCCTTGCATCTGCAAGAGCAATTGATCTTCGGGCGAAGCGGAAATCTGCCGATTGGCGAAGACGATTTCTGCGCCGAGTTTTTTGAATTCCTCGACCAGCATCATCTGGTGCGCGTACTTGCGCGCCAGTCGATCGGGGCTGAGTACGAGGACTTGCTCAATCAGTCCGGCGGCGGCCTGATCGCGCAACGCATCCAGACGCGGACGCGCGAGCGTCGTCCCGCTCACGCCGTTGTCGGCGAAGATCAAATCGGGGTCTACCTGAAGGCCGTGCGCGAGGGCGAATTCTTTGACAGCGGCGAGTTGGGATTCAATCGTGCCTTGCTGCGCTTGGGCTTCACTGGACACGCGCGCGTAAATGGCGCTGCGGCGTAGTAACGGGTTCATTATCTTTTTCCTCCTGGGGTTTGTTTGGAATGTTTTTGGTGATGATGGGCAGGGCGAGTTCGTAAGCTCTGGCGAGTCGTTCGTCGCGCTCGCGGCGATAGACGGACTCCAGATGAACCGTCCATTGCCGGGGCGACGGTCGTTTCTTTCTCATCGGGAGAGACCTCTTTATCAGGCTCGGTGGGAAGCGGGTTTTGCATCGGCGCAAGCGGCTGCCAGCGATAATGGGCATACTTGCGACCCGCCATATAAAGAGGGTGATTTTTGAGGAAAAGGGAAGCTGAAAAGGAAAATGTGGCTATTGTGTAAGGGGAGTACATCTCCTGCTGCGTGACGAACTGCGCCTCCCCGCATCCCAATCGCGTCCCGCAGCCTTTCCCGACGGCGCAACCATCACCCGCGCGCCGCCATCGCTCTTCCACAATCCGGCTTCAACCAATCATCGGGGAGAAAACCATGAACACGTTGCCCATCAGCAGCGCGCCGACGGTAATGCGCGCCGCTTTGTTGCCCGCCTGCCGCGTCACCGTACTCGGCCCATCCGCCAGCGCGCTCGGCTTTCAATACGCCGCGCAAGCCGCTGGCGAAAACCAAACCGTCGTCTATCTTTGCGGCGACAATCGCTTTGATGTTTACGCCGTCGCGCGTCACGCTCGCGCGCAAGGTTGCGATGCCGCTGCCGTACTGCAACGCATTCTCATCGCGCGTGCTTTCACAGCCTACCAACTCGCCGAATTGGTCGCGCGCATTGAACCATCTCACATCAATGGCCCCGTGATCGTCTCCGCCCTTTGCACCGCTTGCTTTGACGAAGACCTCTCGCACACCGAAGCCGCGCGCCTGTTCTATCGCACCCTCTGGCGCGTCATCGCATTGGCACAAGCGGGACTCGCCTTGCTGTTGCTTGAATCGGCTGCCGCACCTTCGTCACGTCGCGCCCACTTCCTGCTTGATTTGGAACGCGCTTCCAATGTCGTCATCAAACTCAATGGCAAACAAAGCTGCACGCTCGAACGCCGTAGCCTGCACACCAAGCCCTATCTGCCTGCCTTGCCGGAGGCCGCGTAATGGGGCGCACCGTCATGCCGTTCAGCCAAGTCGTAGAAGCTGCGCGGCGTGAGTTTCAACCTTTTCGCCGCGCATTGCGCAAGGCCGACCAACAGGCGCTCGACGAACTCTTTGAGTGGGCGCGGCTACACGTGCAGGCAGGCGTACAACTCGCGTCGCCTGATCCGCGCGAACCCATCCTGCTGGCCGTGCTGATCGAAATGCGCAAAGAGCAAGTGCGACTGCTCGCACGCGTCAACGAGTTGGAAGCGGCGCTAGCCGAGCAACGAGCGTGCAATGAAATCACAAACTCTTGAAGGCTGGCTCTTTGACGTAGACGAATTCGGCTCCGTCATCGTGCTGTGGGTCTATGACACAGCAGGCAAATTGCATCGCCTGCAACACGAATTTCAGTTGCCTGTTTACGCGCACGGCGAACGGCTCGCCTTGCAACAGCTCTCAGCCGAACTCTTTCGGCGCAAGCTCATCACGGGCGGACGCTGGCAACGCAAGCGCGAGTTCTGGTCGGGCAAAGAATTGGAAGTCATGCAATTCAACCTTGCCGACGCCGGCCACACGCGGCGCATCCGCGAGTTGGCGGTGGAACGCAGCGGGCTAACCTTCTTCAATGTAGACATTCCGGCGGCGCAATACTATCTGTGCCTGACCGGCCTTTTTCCGCTTTGCCGATTGAGGTGCGTCGTCAATGAATACGGCTACGTACAGGAAGCGCAGGCGTGCAATTCTCCGTGGGATTTGCATCATCCGCTGCCACCGTTGCGCATTCTGCGCATGCGCGGCGAGCGCATACAGCCGCTTTCCGCACACAGCCGTCTGGTCGTGCAATACGGTGACGAAGCGACGGCGCTCGCGTTCCGCGATGGCGTGCGAATGCTGCACCAATTCAATCAGTTACTGGCGCGCTACGATCCCGATCTGATCTTGAGCGAACGCGGCGACACTGTACTCTTTCCGGCACTGTTCAACCTCGCACAGCAAGAAAATGTACCGCTGCAACTCGACCGTGATTTGCTGCGCACGCAGCGCAAGATCGAAACCGAAGGCCGCACGTATTTCAGTTACGGCCAGGTGATTTATAAAGGGCCGAGCTATCCGCTCTGGGGCCGTTGGCACATTGACCGCGCCAACTCTTTTTCTTTTCACGAAACCGATTTGGAAGGTACGCTCGAACTCGCAAGATTGGGACGATTGCCTTTGCAACGAGCGGCGAGGAGATCAGCGGGCACAGCAATGACGTCCATGCAGATCGAGAAAGCGCTCAGCGAAAACCTGCTTATCCCATGGCAAAAATCAGAACCGGAACGTTTCAAAACCGCGCTGGAATTATTGCGCATAGACAAGGGCGGATTGACCTTTCAGCCTCCGATTGGCGCATTCGAGAACGTCATCGAAATTGGTAGAGTGGGGACAGAGACGCCATACAAGAATGCTCTTGCGGTTTTCTCCATCCCCCTCTCCAAACCGGACGTGCGACTTTCATCGCATCCGGCTTTCCCTCAGGTAGATATTGTTTGGCGGTAGCCGTGTTCTGCGTGATGACAGGATTGACAGAGCGTTTCCAGGTCAGCTACTTGATGTGACGCTGTGCCTTTACTGTGGTGGACGTGTAACAAGCTTCGTACACCACAGCGGACACAGCGAAAATCATCCCGTAGTTTGGCTCGTAGTTTTCTATCAGCAATGGTTGGTGGTTCGTCGCGGCCAGCTTGTCTGCTTCTGACACCGACCGTTGTTTGATAGTTACGCTCGTCTGGTCCTTTCTCTCCTGCCGGATAGTCCGACGATGCACTTTCTTCAAGGTAAGGGTGCGGAAAACCGTGCTTGCCTTTCTGTAAGTAACGCGTTCGTCGCAATTCCCGCGGAGTGGCGTACCACTGCCACGTAAAGAGTGTTTTGTCTCCCTCACGCAATTCCGCGACCCAACGCTTTCTGTTGTAGATGCTTCTGTTCTTGGCGCTATAGAGTTGGCGTTTGCCACACTCTGGGTACTTTTGTGTCAGCCAGATGAGATACCGATGCCAAACATACCGGGTGATGTCGTTAATGTCTTTCACCAGAGTGGTGTGGCGGTAGTAATTCGCCCACCCTTTGACAATGGTGTTCAGCGTGCTGAGACGAACGTACTCGCTCATCCAAATCCAGTTTCTGGAAGTGAGTTCTTTGACCTTTGCCTTGATTCGCTCCTGAGACTTGGCTGAAGGACGAACATAGACCACCCACCGCCCTTCCGGCTTGACGCGCTGGATGTGAAACCCCAGAAAATCAAAGCCGTCATTTAAGTGTGTGATCTTGGTCTTTTCTTCTGAAAGCTCAAGCTGCAACTCGTTGCGCAAAAAGTCGCTGACCTCTCGTTTGGTGGCCTCAACTTCGGCAATGCTGCCATTGCTGAGTATGACAAAATCATCCGCGTAGCGAATCATTTTGTAGTTACCTAAACCAGCCTCACGTCGCTTATTCCGCTGTGACGGATTGAGGTCCCATCGCTTCGCTGCCCACTTATCGAATTCGTGCAAATACACGTTTGAAAGCAAGGGCGAAATGATAGCTCCTTGCGGTACACCAGTTTCGGTGGCAGCAAAGAGTCCGTTTTCCATCACACCGGCTTTGAGAAATTTCCAGATCAGGTCAAGGATGTCTCGGTCAGCGATTCGCTGTTTGAGCAAGCTCATTAGTTTCCGATGCTGTACGGTATCGAAGTAACTTTTGAGATCGCCCTCCATCACGTAATAGTGTTTCGCGCTGGTCGTAACCAGAGGCATCATGACCGCGATTGCATCCATCGTGCAGCGGCCTTTCCTGAACCCATACGAATGCGGCATGAAGTCCGATTCGTAGATCGGGTCCAGAATTGCTCGCAGGGCTTCTTGAACGATTCGGTCGCGCAGGGTCGCAATACCCAACGGACGTGTCTTCCCATTGCCCTTCGGAATATGCACACGACGTACCGGTTGTGGCTCATACGTTTTACGTTTCAAAGCTTCACGCAACGAGGCCAACTGCGCCTCGTAACGTTCTTTGAAATCGTAGCGCGTTCTGCCATCAACGCCAGCCGTCGCGCTGCCAGGTCGTTGCAATACTGCGTCGGCGGCACAGCGTAACCAGTAGTCCCAGTGCATCAGACTATAAAGATTGGTGAATCTATGTTCTGGATTTTGTTGTGCCGTGTTTGCCAAAGCCTTTTGCTTTTGGGCCATCATCGTTTGGTTCATACATCCTTACTCCGGCTTAGTTCACATTTGACTCGCACTGTCCCTGACTGCCTCCCTTCGCCCTGTGGTGAGCTTTCCTCACCGCTGACTACTACGGAGGCTCCGCCCCTGAATCAGCATTTGGTCGCAAGCTGACCTACTTCTTTGGCAGAAGAATTGATTCAGGTTCCCAAGTTCACATAGATAGCGTCTGCATGTAGCTTTAGGTTCTGCCTCTACGCCTGGCTCGGCTCCTTGCCTCGCTCGTTACCGGGGAACGCAGTTTCACTGGAGTGCTACGCTCCGGCACAAAATAAACTACTCCTTCAGACTGACAGGAGATCCGGTAACTCCATCCTCGGCCTATCGTGAGCGGATGGTCCATCGGGCGGCGCTTCAAACAACAGTTTCTTTCGTAACCATAGCTACACTCTGGCTAGCAGTTCTCAGAGACATAGGCGTCACTTTAACCACATTGTCGAGAGAGCTTCAGACATCAATCTGCTTCTGGTCCTGATGCCTGTCCCTCTAGCCACTCTGTCACTCCTTACAGGGTTCCGGTTGGAACTCTCTACCTATGCGCTTCTTGGCGCACATTTCGCCTCGATGTATCCCAGTCTGATGGTCGTGCATAACCTCTCGGCTGAAACCGTGCTGTGCGCCTGTTGCCAAAACGCCAGCGTACCCGAAGCCGGTTACAACGTCTGCGAAAAGCGGCGCGGCCTGATTCCCCTCACGCTCGAGCCTTTGATCGAACGGCGACAAACGCTCAAACGTTTGCTCAAGACTACGGAAGACTCCGCGCAACGCGCGATCTATGAAGCGCGTCGCGCTGCCATCAAATGGATGCTGGTAACGGCGTTCGGGTACACAGGTTTTCGGAACGCGAAATTTGGAAAAATTGAAGCGCACGAGGCTACGACTGCGAGCGGGCGTGAGACGCTCCTCCACGCCAAAGAGATCGTGTGACTTGAAGCAAGAAATGGCGGAATCCGCCACCTATGCTTCCACTTCACTTGCGCCAGTTGATGCTTCCAGTGGCGGGGTTGGGTGGGGTTGTTTGCGAAGCTCAATGCAAGCCAGCAAATATGCTTGATGCCGATTGATGATGGACTGGCAAAGCGTAGGAAAGTTGTTACGAATGACGCTTGTGCCGACATTGAGTTCCGCCGCAAGCTGAGGGATGGAACGGGGTGGAGATTCCTTGAGGGATTGCTGCAAATGCGCCGCGACCTTTTGTAACAGCGCTGCGCGTACTTGCGCTTGTCGCACAGCCAGTTGGCGGCATTCATCTGCCAGATGTTGCCGAAAAAAAGGAGCCCCATGTCCGGCACGTTGGGCTACGGTTTCCAAAGCTGGCGGTGGGTCTTCTGCCAAGGCTTCTTTTATCACTGCGCGGCAATGCCGGATGCGCGAGGCCAGTTGCGTCTGGTGATACTGCCGTCGCTTTTCCAGAATGGCCTGGCAAAGCGCGGGAGATTTTCGCGTAAGAAAGTCGATTGATGAGTAGGCATATCCCATTTTGACAGCCAGAATGGATAAGGGTTCGGGACACGGTTGACGCAAGGCCTGCCGTAGCAGTTTGCGTTGCGCTGCCACATCGAAACGTGGAGGCGTTTCTGCTGGCGGAACCGCCTGCTCCTTTTGGTAAGCACGATAATTGAGAGAAATCTGGCGGCTCAAGGCCGGGAATTTCGTTTGTAACGACGAGGCGTGTTTGTAGCCCAAACGGCGCGCCATTTCTTTCATGGACGGCGGCGGAAGCTCGCGCGTCGCGGCGGTCATTTGCGCTTGTAGTTGCTGAAAGCCCGGTAACGTGGTGCGCAACGGCGGACGAATGGGCAGGCGAGGCTCAAGCTC
>JANNUY010000654.1:0-2872 GCA_031414155.1 Acidobacteriota bacterium | reverse complement strand
GCCTTCGTGGGCGAGACCGTTTTAAGCGCCGCACGCCTTGAGATGATCAATGCTGGCTTTGGTCGCCGCGTCGTAATCAGCCGCGCTAATTAAACCCGAACCGTGGCCTTTGATGAATTTGAGATCGGCTTCGCTGAATTGCATGTCGCTCTCATGCGTTTCGCTTTGCGTGGCCGTCGGCGTGTGATCCATTTGCAAGACGAATTCCGCCGTAAGGTGGCCTTGATAGTTGATTTCGTTGAGTAAGCTGACAACTTCGTTCCAGTAATAACGGCCTTGTCCACAAGGCTTGCGGTTGTTGTCGGCTACGTGAAAGTCGAGCAAGCGGCTGCCCGTGTTGCGAATGGCCTGCTGCCAGTCGCTCTCTTCAATGTTGATGTGAAAGGCGTCCAGCACGACGCGCATGTCGAAGCCGACTTCTTCGGCCAACAGCAACGCTTGATCGTGGCGCTTGATGAAATAAGTCTCGAAGCGGTTCAGCGGTTCAATGCCCGGTGTGATGCCGTGGTCTTGCGCAAAAGCCGCGACTTCTTTCAATCCTGCTACGGCCCAAGCCCACTCTTCGGCGTCAGAAGCGAGCGGTTTCACTTTGCCTACGGTTGAGGGAACGATGCAAAACATCTTGCCGCCCAGCGCGTGCGCCATCTTGATCGAATCCTTGCAATACTGAACCGTACTCTGGCGAACGCCCGCGTCAGGATGCAGCAGGTCGCGCCCCTCAAACATCATCGTGACGCTGCCCCAACATTCGAGTTGGTACTTATCAAGCAAAGCGCGAATCTCGTCTACGTTATGACGCTCCGGCTCGCCACTGATTTCGATTCCGTCATAACCCAACCGATGCAAACGCTCCAACGTCGTCTCAATCGGTTCGGGTCTCATCCAGTTGTGCATCGAATGTTTCATCGTCATTTCCTTGGTTTGGATTTTCTTTTGTTGATGAGTTTTCTCGCGCAGCCACAACAGGTTTGTTTTTGGAGCGGCGACGCAAAACGCGGGAAAGCGCGCGCTGCGATTCAAGAAAGGTGATTGAGCCTAACAACGAAACGGGCAGTCGCTTCGCCAGTAATGTAATCACTTTGGCGTTGATGAGTTTGGCTGAGAGATCGTCCGATAAATTTACGAAAATGACCCCGGCGGTAAAATCGTGCGGCCAGTTCCGTTCTATCGTAAAGCCACGATCACGAGTCACGATGATCGCATCAGTGAGCGTAGCGACGCGAAAGACTTCTTCATCTGGCAAACCGCGTAAGCCAATATCGCGCACATCTTCCACGACGAAACCTAAAGCCCGTAACTCATCGCATAACGAACGCGGCATGTTTTCATCAATCAGCAGTTGCACGTTTCAGGCTCCGACCAGCGAGACAACTTCGTACCTAGAAACAACCTCTGCCGCAAAGGCCAAAACAGATTCGATCTGCTCTTTTGTTAGTTCGTATTCTCGACTGACTTCTTCCTGACTCATGCCGCCAGCTAATGAACCTAGCACAATCGCAATTGGAACGCGTGTGCCTGCCACGATAGGCGTGCCGTGATGAATCGCCGGATCAAGCGTAACTTGTGATGCAATTTCCATAGTGCTTATCTCCTCAACCTCATGATTACCGCGTTAGCGCCATTGCACAAAAACGCAGCGTCACTCTTTTCCGCCGAGCAAAGTTCTGAACTCGCCGCCGCCCAATCCAGCAAAACGTAAAATTGTACCGCTTTGCCCGACAACCCAAAGTTCGTTGTCGCCGCGTGCGCAAACGGCTGCGAGCGGTGTCGAAGTCCCCGTCAAATCAATGCGCCAGCGTTTGCCTCCGTCGGTGGTTTGCAGGATC
The DNA here is from genome assembly GCA_031414155.1 of Acidobacteriota bacterium. GTDB lineage: Bacteria > Acidobacteriota > Blastocatellia > RBC074 > RBC074 > JACPYM01. The sequence continues at coordinate 1,046 of JANNUY010000654.1, read as the reverse complement.
AAGCCATTGGCTCCGGCAATCACGGCGCGTTTGGCGTTAAGCGCCGCGACGCTCAACAGGTTGCTGCTGGTTTGCCCGCTGACTTGCACAACCCACGTTACGCCGCCGTCGGTCGTATTCAAGATTAAGCCTTTTTCGCCTGCGGCCCAACCAGTTAAGGCGTCAGCGAAGGCCACGCCATAAAGCCAATTTTCAGTTCCGCTCTCTTGCGCCTGCCACGAAGCGCCGCCGTCTTTGGTGTAAAGGATGGTGCCTTGTTGGCCTACGACCCAACCGCGCTTGAGGTCGAAAAAGTGCGCGGCTTCGAGCCACGATTGCGTATTCGCGTTCTGCTTCGTCCACTTAGCGCCGCTATCAGTCGTAGACAAAATCAAACCCGCTTCGCCGACGAGCCAGCCGATATTTTCGTTGACGAAGGTGACGTCGTGCAGATTGCTTTCGACGCCCCCCAATGATTGTGAAGACGACTTGAGCCACGTCGCGCCCGCATCACGCGTACGCAGCAACGTACCCGCTTCGCCCGCCGCCCAACCGCGTTGCGCGTCAGCGAAATGTACGGCGCGCAAGTTCGCAGTGGTCTTGCTCGCTTGCGGCTGCCAGCGTTCGCCATCGGTCGTCGAGAGAATGGTACCGTTCGCGCCGACTGCCCAACCTTTTGAATTATCGGCAAAATACACCGCACGCAGCGGCTCGCGTCCGCCTTCCAAACGCGGACGCCACGTTTCGCCAGCGTCGCTGGTCGAGAGAATCACTCCGCCTTCGCCCGCCGCCCAGGCTTGTTTACCGCTAGTGAAATGCAGCGCACTGAGTTGTTGCGCGGTGTTGGAAAGTTGCGCACTCCAGTTTTTGCCGCCATCGGTCGTATGCAATAACGTGCCGTCAGTGCCCGCCGCCCAACCGTTCTCGCCGTCGGCGAACGTGACAGCGTGCAAGTTCGCTGTCGTATTGCTCGCTTGCGTTTCCCACGTCACGCCGCCGTCGGCGCTGTGCAAGATGACGCCGTTCTTGCCCGTCACCCAAAAGCGATTGGGAACAAACGCACAAGC
>JANNUY010000653.1:0-2998 GCA_031414155.1 Acidobacteriota bacterium | reverse complement strand
TTGAATCAGCCGGTTGGTCGCCCAGTTGTTGCTGTCACGAATCATATAGCGCGCCAACGTGACCACTTGGTAATTCGTATTGAGCAGCAGCGGGCCGTCGTCGGGACCGCCCAAATCGGGGCCTTGATTGCCGCCGAATTGTGCGCCGGAACTGACCTGCTCCGTCCACGAAGCATTACCCGCATCAATCTCGCGCAACAGCGCATACAAGATGCCGATCTTGCTCGTGCTGGCGATGGCGCGATTCGCGGTGCTGTGGACGTACCATTCGCTGCCCGTCGTCAGATTGATGACCGCTGCGCTGCCCAACGCCGGAGCGCCGTCAACGAGCTTGCGCAGTTGCAAACCCAGCGACGAATTTTCGTCCGGCGTCACCGGCGCGTCGAAAAACCAGACGCCGCCGAAACGCACACCGGCGGGGGTCGCCGCTGCATAAAAGTTGTCAATGTTGTATCCAGCCGCCCAGTTGTTGTTATAACGCCGCTCGAAGACAAGGCTCTGGCGATTGGTGTAAACGCGCGGATTCGAGGCCGAATACTTCCAGATGGCCGAGTACCAGACATTGTTCCCTACGGCGTGCGCGTGTACATGAAACGGCCAGTAATCGGAACCTTTGTATTGATCGAGCTTGTCCTGATATTGCTCGCGCGTCAGGTGGCTGTGAATGTAGTAGTTCTTGTTCGGCTGGTAGTACCAGATCGAAGTGTAAAACGATTGGCCGCTGATTTCGTAGCCTTCGACGCGATGCGGCACGAAGCCTTGTTCGCCGATGGTATCGTGCAGCGTCTGCTGGCCGTTGAGCGAAGTATTGCGATAGAGGTTCCAGCCCGGCGTGTTGTTCGTGTTCTTTTCCCAAATTGCGGCGAAGCGCACGCCGTTCGACGTTTCGTAACCGCTCACGTCAATCGGATGAAAGGTGTAACGCAGCGCATTGAAGGTCGCATCGAACTGCGCCAGCGTTTGATTGCGATAAGCCAGCCACAACCGGTTGTCGGCGTTTTCGACCATACGCAAAAAGAAGCGCTGGTTGCCGCCGTCTACGTAACCGGTCAGTCGCGCCGGACGGTAACCTTTCTCGGCGTAACTTTCGTTCGCGTCGTTGTTCCGTTCGAGAAAATCGTCGTCCAGCGTGGCGGTGGAAATGCCCCAACGCACCACGCCTTCGGCATCCGCCCGCGCCACGACCGGCGCGAGCAACAGCAGGCTCAACAGCACTGCCGTCAAAAGGTGCCAACTATTTCTGATGTTCTTTATCGTAATCATTACTCTCACTCCTCTTTGGTTTGAACTCTGTTTATGGTTGCGAGACGGCGCAGCGTCTCTCGTTATTTGTTGTGACTTCCGTAACGTAGCGCGCTTTTTGCGGGGCGGCTGCGCATTTGCTCACAGCGCGGCTGCAAGTTTTCTCACAGCGGCTATTGCGCCAGACATACGCCGTAACGCGACAGGCCTAATCCGCCCAAGCCCGGCATGCCGCTCGTGTTGTTGCGCGAGAAAAACACTTCGATGAAATAGGCGTGGACGGTCTGGTTATTCGGCACGAAATCGAAGACACCGAAGTTGCCGCAATTGCCGACCGTCCGCGTTTGGTAGCTGTTGTTCTGGGCGTAAAGATCGCTGTCGAACAAAATCTGTTTGAAGGGCGCGACTTGTGCGGTCAGAAAATCGTATTCGCGCAAGTAAACCTGCACGCGCGCATCGGGGCCGTTGTCGCGGTAATTCACGATCAGGTTCGGCCACCACAGCGGGCCGGGCGCGACGAACAAACCGTCTACGGCGGTGACGTTATAACGAATGACGGCATTCGCTTGCGGCAGCGCCGCCGGGCTAAACGTAGCGAACGGCCCCGTGAAAGCGATTTCGTTTTGGTCGCTCTCATCCACCGTGCCGGTCGAGGCGACGCTCGTCCAGATTTTGTAGGCATCCTGTGCCAGCACGGGTGCGACGTTGAGGCTCAACACCAGCAGCGCCAAACTCAGCATATTCATTGGGTAACTTTTCATGATCGTTCTCCTCTTTGAGACACACGTTGACTCAACCAAGCCGCCGTGTGTCGTGCGGCTTCGCGTTGCGGTTGCGACGAATTCGCCAAACGAATGGCGCGCGCGTTGGTTTGTTCTGACAAAAGGAAAATAGCCGAAGCCAACGTCAGCCACAGCGAAGTTGCTTGCAGCCGAGGTGCAAGAATGTTCACAGCGGTTCAGCCACTTTGAAAAAGCGAAAAGGCCGGGGGCCGGCCTTTTCATACCATCGTGAATTTTACGAACTCTCACCTGCGCACGGGAGCGCCGTTGGGCAACATCACCGACGGCAACAATTGCAACGCGCCTTTGAGATCGCCGCGTTCCAACAGAGAAACCAGCCGCGTGCCGTTGGGATAAGCGACGAGTTCTTTTTTCGCCTGCTGCCAGGCGGCCTCAGAGGTAGCTGCTTGCGATAGGTAACGTTGCGCCACTTGGCGCGCCAGCGGTTCGTATTGTCGGGACAGTTCAACCAGCGGATCTGTCGGCGTGCTGGGTGATTGACTGCTCGCACCGCTCGCGCCGCCAGGGTTAGAAGTCGCCGCCAATATGTCGTGCAAGCGAACGGTAAGCTGCTTGTAATTATCGGCTAGCTCCTGGTTACAAATGAAAGCAACGCCCCAGTCGGTTCCGCCATTCACAGGCCAAATTTTCATATCGGCGGTATAACCCGCAATGTCGCCGCCCTTGCCGAACCAACTGCTATTCGATGCCAGTTCCAAACCCAGACCGGCCTTAACGTCTTCGCCGAAAAGCAGTCCCTGACTCTGCCGCATCTGCGTATCAATACTGTTTTTGCTGATGACCGCGTCCGATTGCAAAATCAACATTAGCCGCGCCAAATCGCCGATGGTCATCGCCCAACCGCCCGAAGGGCCTTCCCAGCCCCAGCCGTAAGCAGTCGCGTCGCTGAAATCAAACGGGTCACCGTCAGTCGCGTAACCCCGCGCGAGATTCTTGATGTCCGTCGTGCGAAA
>JANNUY010000652.1:0-3314 GCA_031414155.1 Acidobacteriota bacterium | reverse complement strand
GCAATGAAGCTAAAGCAAATGAGGTCAAGCCGCCTCAACCTGACATTCAGCCAGAGGGACTGGCAACCAATGAAGATAACTGGTGGGACGTTTCCACCTTGAACCATGTGCCGCCGAAATGGACGCGGACAGCACACGCGCAATTTGTTTATGTAGGGCGCTTGGAACCCTTGCCTTACGACTTCAGCGATATTTTTAACGACGACGAAGAGGGCGTAATCATTGCCTGACAGTCGCGCAGCGCTGGTCGTTGACTTCCGTGAAATTTACAGCCTGCTCTTCGAGTTGCTTACCCGACAGGCCGAAGCCGCAGCAAAACGCTGGCGTTTGAAATCACCTTACCTCGAACATTTCTCGCAAGCCTTTGCGCGTTTCTTTATGCGCGTCGGCTTGCCTTCTGCCGTCCCGCCTTTCAAATAAGCAGCGCACCCGGCAAAACAAAAAGCCCGCCCATCAACTTTTTTCCTGTTCGCAGAAAGGCTAATGGACGGGCAGTGGTTTTATGCGACGGGTTATTTCACGCTGACGGTTACGACATTGGCGGCAAGGCCATCTACGTATAAGGCGACATTGACCTCTCCGCGTCCAGCGAGCGTACGCGGAAGGCGCACGTTGGCTTGATCTACGCCGACCAATCCGCCTTGCGACCCGACGTAAAGAACTTCGGCATTTGCTCCACCAATTGTCACAGTGTCCGAAGTGGCTGAAATCCTTCCGCGCATTCCGGTGCCAAACAGAATCAGGAAAAGTTGGTCAGTCGCATCTCCTAAATCAATGGGCGTAGCCACCCACTTATTCAACCCAGTGTCGAAGCGTGCGAGCGATTCATAAATTTGTCGCCCATCGGCTTTGACGCGCAACACCAGAGCGGCAGCGACGCCTTGTCCGGTGGCGTTTGCGCTAAAAAGCCCTGGCGCTACGTTGCCAATCTGAATCACGCCATTGATTTCAGTCCCTGTGGTCGTCGTCACTGTGACAGTGGCCGTACCCTGAGCCAATCCTGGTGGAATGTGACAATTGATTTGCCCAGGTGAAGTGAAGAAGAGCGGCGCTTGTTGTTCCGTACCCAAGCTGTCACGGATCGTCACGGTCGCTCCGCCCAAGGTTGTCGGCAACGGCACAGTGCTGGCGATATTGATACCATTCGCCATGCCTGAGCCGAAGACTGAAGCAATAGAGTCACGCGCGACGCTGCCGTAGTTGGCGGCAGAAACGGTTGCGACCGCAGGCGTTGCGCCGCAACTGCTGGTGAGCAGCGTGACATTTTTCGAGAGTCCATTGACTGACACGAGGTCAGGGCGTTTGTCAGAGTTGAAATCAGCCAACGTCACATCTGCTACTCGTTTGCCGGGGGAATAAATCGTTGGCGTAGCGAAAGCGCCTGTGCCATCGCCCAAATACACAACCAAGTTGTTGGCATCGTAACCAGTAAGAACCAAATCATCACGCCCATCTTGATTGATATCGCCGCTTGTAATTGCGTGGCTTGATGTCGGTGATTCGAAGTATCTGGCTGCTCTAAAATCGCCCGTGCCATCACCCATTAACACTGAAAGTTGATTCGACACGGAAGACGATGCTACATCCAAGTCATTGTCTCCATTGAAATCTCCCAAGGCGACCTGTGCTGGCGAGACAGCAACTTGATATTTTTGCACTGTGGTTCCAAAAGTACCGTCACCTTTACCGAACACACAGGCGACACTGCTTTCTCCGTAAAGCGCGATCACTAAATCAAGGTTTTTGTCACCATTTAAGTCAGCAACTTGAACATCCGCCGGGTCAACACCGACAGGAAAGCTGATTATTGGCCTGAAAGTCCCATCTCCATTCCCAAGCAGAATAGAAAGTGAGCCTGATCGATAATTCGCTACCACTAGATCTCGCCGATCATCTTTATTGAAATCGGCTGAAGCAATGCCGTGCGGCCCCGTAGCTACTGCGATATTGAGCGCTGAATTAAATCCACCAAGATTGTTCTGAAGAAGAATTGAAACATTGTTCGTGCCGAAGTTGGCGGTTGCCAAATCAGGTCTTCCATCACGATTGAAATCATCGGCAATGATTTCTTCAGGAACCTGACCAACGGCTAAGGGTGCAGATGCAGTAAAATCTCCTCTGCCATTGCCCGTCAGGATTCTGACATTGTGAGCAATGGTATCACTTACAGCGAGATCAAGATTACCGTCGCGGTTAAAGTCGCTATGAACAACCGCCACTGGATGCGAGCCATTCTCAAAAATTGGTCTAGACTGAAAGCTTTGTACTCCGCACAACGTTCCCGTTACATCAAAGGCAACTGTGGCAAGATTCGAATCTCTTGCGCCTGTGACCTTAAAGCTCAAGCTATCACGCCCGATAAAGTTTACGTTTGGCTTGTAAACGCGATTCGCTCCTTGTCCAGATAGCACGCCATTTTTCGGATTCGCCATGACTTGAAAAACCAATGGCATTCCATCTGAATCAAATCCGGTCATCGTGAAGCTCTCCCCTTTATTATTTAAGGTAGTAGCTACACCCTGCGAATGAGCTACGGTCAGTTTGCCGACAGTGGCATCTGGGTTGGCGAGCTCCATTTCCTGCAAGGTCGTGTCTACAGCCAGCAAGCCTTCGGGGTTGTTGGAAAGGCGGGCATCGGGCGGATTGGCTTGGCGGAAGCGAACGATGTCATCAAGCAGGCTGTGGATGACTTCGCCTAACGCATTCACGCGCATAGTCGTGAGCGCCTGAATATCTCCGAGCGGCGACGTGATGATTCTTTTCGCCGGGTCTGGTTCGAGAATCGAGGCGTAAACCGACTTGAGATACCCGTCGTCAGGTAATTGCTGATCGCCATAGAGCAAGCCGCGCAGCGTGTCGTTCTCTTCGAGCGACCGCGACATGCCAAGTTCAAGGTAACTTTCCAATAGCTTCTTGGCTCCGGCCAACTCACGCAACGGGTTTTGCAATGACCCTGCGTTTAACTCGGCAAGCACTTTGGTCGCAAGTGGAGTGCGGTGGGATTGCAAGAGGTTATTGATGACTACCGCAAGATCAGTAACTTGCTGATTGCTGTACTCCTTGGTGATTACCGCATCTTGTTCAAACCTCTGCTTTCCACCATTAACCCAATTAGCTCTTAACTCAGTTGTGTTTCCGAACCTGATTGGGCCAAAGCCTGCTAATCTGGCTCCTGCCAAAAACACTTCATTAGCTCCAGCAGGGCGGTAGTAAACAAAAAATCGAATTTCCAAGTTGTTAGCAATTCCGCCACTAACGTTCCAGCCTAAATCAATGCAATAGCGCAATTGACCTAAACCCATCTTACTAGCAAC
>JANNUY010000651.1:0-6725 GCA_031414155.1 Acidobacteriota bacterium | reverse complement strand
CGTCGGAATAAGCGCCCAACGCATCGGTGTGCCACAAATCAACCCACGCACCGACGAGCGAAGTGCAGGCGTTGCTACCGGTGACGCGGCTCACGTTGAATTTCAGTTTGAAGGGCGTACCGGGTTTGATCGTGTTGTTCGACGGGTCAGGACGTATGTCTGAACGATTCAAACGTTCATCCACAAAGAACGGCCCTTCGGTCAACGCGGGTTTGGTGACGCAACTAATTTGGCTCAAGTCGCGCACCGCCGACGTGCGAAAGTTGCGCAACGGAAAAATCGCGTCCTGCACAGAGGCGGGTAACACGGCATTGGCAATCGGATGCTCTGCGGCAGCGCGCGTGATCCATGATCCTTTGCTTACTCCCTGGCTTCCGGCCAAAGCGCCTAAGCTGGCTGCGCCCAGCATTTTCAACGTCGCCCGGCGGCTCGTCAGATACGTTTTACTAAGTTTGTCGCTCATATTTTTTTCTTTCCTGGTTTATTCCAACCATTGCAGCCATACGCCCAACGCCGCGAAAAGCAATCCCCAGACTAACAGCACAAATGTCAGCGGATGACGTGCCAGTGGTTGCAAGCGAATGAGTGTGACGTGTAATTCTCGCATCGAAAATCTTCCTTTACGTTCAGTCATCAAGCTCAAGGGCGGTCAAGGGGAACCGGGTTGCATCGTGATAATTCATTCCACGTTTGGCAACTGATATGCCAGATGCTTTTTGGCGTATTTGGGTAACAATTGCTGGGAAGGCGTGGTTAAGTGCAACTGGTTCGTGACAATTTTCTACAGTGGCTGATGTCGGCGCGCGCGTGGGTGTGGCGAATATGCCCACGCGGCATCCGTGCATTATGATGAAGCCCAATGTTTTAGCTTGTGTGATTGCGGAATGCGGCTTGCATTTCATTTGTCTTCATTCGTTTGACCAAGCCAGTGAGCAAAACAACGCGCGGTCGGTGAGAGGCGCGCATAACCGGTTAAGGGGAAACGTGATGCTTTATTTGCAAAAAGTTTTAGCGAGCGCGAGCTATGCGCTGCTGTTTGGTCTGGCTTGTGTACTCAGCGTGCAGGGGCAAAGTTCTGTCTCGATCAAAGTGTTATCCAGCGAAGGCCAAGTCGAAATCCGTCGCGACAGCAAGGGTAAAGTGCTTACGCAAACGATTGCGTTCAAGGCGAATGATGACGTGTTCGCGGGTGACACCATCATCACGGGCAAGAACGGAAAGCTGGTGCTGGCTTTATCCGACGGTTCGCAAGCCGTCGTTGCGCCGAAAACGACGCTGATCATTCAAGACCTGACGCAATCGCCGCGGACGCTGTTTCAAATGCTGAAAGGCAAGACGCGCATCCACATCGAAAAGCTGGGCGGACAGCCCAACCCTTATCGCGTGAATACGCCAACGGCGGTGATTGCGGTGCGCGGCACGATTTTCGACGTAGAGGTAAATGACGACGAGACGCAAGTTTATTTGCACGAAGGTGCGGTGGATGTTTTCAACGCGCGACAACCCAATCAACCCGTTTTCTTGAACGCCGGACAGATGACCAGCATTCGCGCGCAACAATTGCCGCGTCCGCCGGGTGCATTCAAAGTCGGGCGCAACGACGACACGTTCAGAACGCGCGAGATGCGCAACGATTCAAACGGTGGGCCGAACGGCGCACCAAATGGCAAAGGCGAAAACGGGCGCGTCGCGCAAGGTGGTCAACGCCCTGATAATAACGGTGGACAGCCGCGACAACCCAGCGCGAATGACGGCAATCGTCCACCGAATGCGCCGTCGCCCAATGGTGGCGGCGCGCCGCGTGGGGGACGCAAACCCTGATGGCGTCAAACGGACACTCTCATAAAATTTTAGTCGTGGATGACGAACGCGGCGCGCGCATGGCGCTCGAAGTTCCCCTGCGCCTGAGCGGCTATGACGTAGCCGCCGCGACCGGCGGACGCGAAGCTCTCGCGTTGGGCGAGAGCAAACAATTCGATGTCGTGCTGACTGATATTTACATGCCCGACCTCAACGGCCTTGAAGTCGTGCGCGAATTCCGTCGCCGCAGCCCCAATACCAAAGTCATCGCCATCACTGCGCAAGGCTCGCTCGAAATCGCGCTGCAAGCTATCGAGGAAGGCGCTTACGATTTTATCGCCAAGCCTTTCAACATTGACGAAGTGCTGGCGCTCGTCAGCCGCGCGGCGCATCACGGCGCTACGCCAGCGGCGGAAAGCCCTGATCCGGTGGCCGATTTCTCAGCCTCTGGTTTGATCGGACACAGCCCGCAAATGGTTCGCGCTTATAAACTCACGGCGCACGCCGCGCGCACCGACGCCACCGTGTTGATCGAAGGCGAATCGGGCACCGGCAAAGAACTCATCGCGCGCGCCATTCACAATCACAGCCCGCGCGCCAAGCGCCCGTTTACGGCGGTGAACTGTTCGGCGCTGACTGAAACTTTGCTCGAGTCTGAGTTATTCGGCTACACGCGCGGCAGCTTCACCGGCGCGGCGAGTGATCGCGCAGGACTGTTTGAAAGCTCAGAAGGCGGCACGATCTTTCTCGATGAACTCAGCGGCACGAGTCCTTCGTTTCAAGCGAGCCTGTTGCGCGTATTGCAAGAGCGCGAAGTGCGTCGCATCGGCAGCCGCGAAGCGCGCAAGATTGACGTGCGCGTCATCGGCGCGACCAACGTGAATCTCGAACAGTTGGCAGAACGCGGCGAGTTTCGCGCCGACCTGTTTTATCGCCTCAGCGTGTTGACGATTAACTTGCCTCCGTTGTGCGAACGCGGTGCCGAAGACATCGCGTTGCTCGCGCATCACTTTCTGCAAAAATACGCGCGCGTACACGGCGAACAAATTCGGATCAGCGCCGAGTTGATCGAACAACTCGCCAGTTATCACTGGCCGGGTAACGTACGCGAACTCGAAAACACCATCGAACACGCTGCCGCCGTTTGCGCCGACCGCATCATTACGCGCGGCGATTTGCCCGCGCGCATTCAGGAACGCCTCACGTCGTACGAACCCAAACCGCCCGTGGCTGCTTCAGCGTTTTCGCTGATCGAAGATCGCCCGAAACTGGCAGAACTCGAACGGCGTTACGTCAAACTGATTCTCGCTGAAGTAGACGGCAACAAATCACGCGCGGCGGAATTGCTCGACGTAGACCGCCGCACCATCTATCGCTACCTCGAAGAAAGTTAAAAGTGCTGAGTGCTGAGATTGAGAAGGTGAATTGGCTTTCCACTCAGCACTCAGCACTCAGCACTCAGCACTTTTTATGCGTTTTCCCGCTTTGCGAAATCTGCTGGTCTTTGCTTTCAGCATCGCGCTCGTCGTTTTGGTGACGTGGTTCGTACCCGCGTTGTCAGCCGCGACGATGAATGCGTTGTTTCGTACGCGCGGCGCTTTGCCCGCGCCTGACGACATCGTAATTATTGCCATTGACGATGCCAGCTTGCAGCGCGTCAGCCAGCAACACGGCGCGTGGCCGTGGCCGCGTGAGGTGATGGCTGATTTGTTGGATAAACTATCAGCTTCACAGCCGCAGGCTATCGGCCTTGACGTAATTTATTCCGAAACTTCTTCGCCTGCTGCCGACGAGCGTTTAGCCCAATCGCTGGCGCGCAATGGTCGCGTCATCTTGCCTGCGCAACTTTACGAAACGAGCGCGACCACAACTGAGTGGTTGCGTCCCTTGCCTGCATTGGCTTCGGCGGCAAAAGCCTTAGGCCACGCGCACGTAGCCCCCGCCATTGACGGCATTGTGCGCAGCATTCAACTTAGTAAGGCCGATGATCGTGCGACGCGGTTGTGGGCTTTTAGTTTGGCCGTCGTGCAAGCGGCAGATTTCACTGCGTCGCCCGCAATCAAACCCGAAATTAAAGAAGAAGCCGGTCGTTTGCAGTTCGGCAACTATCAGATTCCCGTGACTGACGAAACCGCCGTGATAAGTGCCGCAGGCGTCACGGTGATTCGCGGCAATGAAATGCTTATCAATTTCATCGGCCCGACAGGCAGCTTTAAGACCGTTAGTTTCGCTGATGTGTTGGAAGGCAAAGTCACAGCAGATGCTTTCAAAAACAAAATCGTCTTGATCGGTGCGACAGCGGAATCCATGGGCGATTCGCGCGTTGTGCCGTTTATGCACTTTCGCAGTGAGCGACGCGAAGGCGGACAGGAAATGCCCGGCGTAGAAATTCACGCCAACATCATTCATTCAATTCGGCAGGGAATTGCGCTGCGCGCGTGGCCTGACTGGTTGAACTTCCTCGCGGCGCTCGCCGTCGTGCTGGTCGTCGCGTTGGTCTTGAATCGTTTTGCGGGATGGGGGCAACTCGCGTTCTTGGGGTTGTTACTTCTGGCGATTTTATTGGGCAGCTATTTTGCGTTCAGCCGCGCTTATCAAATCCCGCCGCTGGCTCCAATGTTGACTGGCTTCTTAGCCATCGTGCCGCTCTTGCTCAATCGCGCACTCACCGCCAGTCGCGAACTCGACATCAAACTCGCTGCACTCGTGCGCAGCCAGCAAGGCTTTCTGTCGAACGATGCGCCGCCGCGTACTGATTTCATCAAACGCCAACTTAGTCTCGCGTTGCCGCAAAGCCTCGCCTGGAAACTCAATGCCGTAGACGACCTGACTGCCCGCGTTGTCGCGCGCATGAGTTTCATTAACCGTACGCTATCGAGCATGAACGAGGGCGTCATCGTCAGTGATTTGCACGGACGCATCATTTACACCAACAAAGAAGCGCAAGCCTTGTTCGGCTGTAACGAAGCTGAAATGCAGCAACGCGAGTTGATCGAATTTCTGAGCCAACGCGGCACGCTCGACGACAGCCGTTTGCAAGAAGCCGTGACGACGGCGCTCAACGGTCAGCACGCGCAACTCGAATTCACGATCAAACAAAACCATTACGCGCTCTCGCTCGCGCCGTTGGCGACCGAAGCGCGCCAGCCGCAAACGTTGGGTGTAGTCATCCTGCTTGCCGACATCACCAAGCGCGTCGAACTCGACCGCATCAAGACCGAAACGCTGCAACTGGTCTCGCACGAATTGCGCACGCCGCTGACTTCGATTCAAGGCTTGAGCGACGTGCTGCGCAAGTTTCCGGTCACAGCCGCGCAATCGGGCGAAATGCTCGATATGATTCACGCTGAATCGGTGCGGCTGGGCGAAACGATCAATCGTTATCTTGATCTGACGCGGCTCGAATCAGGCGCGCAATCCTTACAACTCGAATCGGTCAACGTCGCGCAACTCATCGAAACCTGTTTGCGCAACGTCACAGTGATGGCAGCCGAACGCGGCATCAGCCTCGTGAGCGAATGCCCTTCTGACATACCAGTGTTGCGCGGCGACTTGCAGTTGCTGACGCAAGCTCTCAGCAATCTGTTGAGCAACGCAGTGAAATACAGTCCGCCTGATACGACGGTGACATTGCGCGCCGAAGCCGCTGCGCAAGCCGTGAGTCTGCACGTTTGCGACGAAGGCTTCGGCATTCCGCCGCACGCGCGCGAACGCATCTTCGAGAAATTTTATCGGCTCGAACGCGACGCGCATTCAACGACCGTCGGCACAGGTTTGGGCTTGGCGTTGGTCAAAGAAATCGTCGAACGCCACGGCGGGCAAGTGAGTTTCGCTGACAACACAGCAGGCGGCACGACCTTTACGATTCGCTTTTCGTCTTCGACGAGTGTGCAGGCGAATGGATGAATAAGATGAATCTATCTAACTTGAGCAGGCTGTTTCCTGCGCGTCAGCCGTGGTTGGTTTTCGTGATGTTGGCGTTATCAATCGCAGTGTCTTCGTCGCGAGCGTATGCGCACGAACAACCGACGACGTTGATCGTGCTGGATGTCGCGCCCGATCAAGTAGCGATGAGCTTGCACGTACCGCTCAGCGAGTTGGAACTGGCCTTCGGTCACGCGGCGTCGCAAAACCCCGAAGTTTCATTGCCGCAATGGCAAGCGGCATTCAAAGATTATTTGCTGAACCACATTTATCCTCTCACCGACGAAAAGCCGTGGTCAGTCGCCGTGCTTGAGATGCAGTTGCAAAGGACCGAGCAAACCCAGAGCGGGCCGTTTCAAGAAATCGTAGTGCGACTGGCACTGATGCCGCCCGTGGGCGTGACGACGCGACGCTTCACGTTGCGTTACGACGCGATCATGCATCAGGTCGTCACGCACAAGGCGCTGGTATTCATTCGCCATGATTGGGAACGCGGGCAGACCGACGAACAACCTGCGGGCATCATTAGGGTCAACACCGAGACGGCTCAAATTGAGCCGCTTGAAATCAATCTCGCGCAAGGCGGCGCGTGGGTCGGATTCAAAGGCATGGTCAGTCTCGGCATGCAACACATCAAAGAAGGCACAGATCATTTGCTGTTTCTGTTGGCGTTGTTGCTGCCCGCTACGTTGCTCACTGATGGCAGTCGTTGGGGCGGCTTTGGCGGCAGCCGTTACAACCTCGTGCGCTTACTCAAAATTGTAACCGCCTTTACTGTCGGGCATTCCATCACCTTGCTAGTCGGGGCGTTGGGCTGGTTGCGGTTGCCATCGCAACCCGTCGAAGTGCTAATCGCTTTTTCGATTCTCATCTCGGCGATTCACGCGATGCGTCCGCTGTTTCCTGGCAAAGAAACTTACATGGCGGCGGGCTTCGGTTTGGTGCATGGCTTGGCGTTCGCTACGGTGCTGGCTGATTTACACCTGAGCGCGGGGCCGTTG
>JANNUY010000650.1:0-1758 GCA_031414155.1 Acidobacteriota bacterium | reverse complement strand
TTATCCATTGCATCGTGTAGCTTTGCTGAATCCACACGCAAGCCATCCTTGTCACCTACGTCTATGGAGATTGCGCGATACATGCGCAAATTGCCAACGTATTGATCAAAGAAAGCCAAAGGTGAGTTAGCCGCCCATTTTGCCAACACCTCAGGCTGCACTTCGCCTCCCTATCTTGACAGATCAAGATAGAGCGGCGGATTTTTCGGATTCGGCGACCACGCGGCAGCGGCGGCAAGTTGCGCGCGCGCACCGAACCCTAGCTTGGCCGAATCTTCCGGCGTCTTCACGGCTTCGAGCGTCTTGTCCATTTCAGCATTTGCTGGCCCGGCTTGGCGCGGCGATAAGCAAGACGGACTCATAATGTACAAACTGCCGAACACATCCGCGTGCTTCATCCCGATGCGCGTCGCGCCGTAGCCTCCCATCGAATGACCGACCAAGCCACGGCTCAGCCGATGCGGCAGCGTGCGGTAATGCGCGTCAATATAGGCCACGACATCGCGTGCAATGAACCGCTCGAAATCTCCGGTTGTGACGGATCTCGAATACATCGAACCGTTGTGAATGGTTTTCGAGTCAGGCAGCACGACGATCATCTCTTGTGCGCCCTGAGCAACCGCGCCTTCGATGGTTTGCGGCACATGAATCTCTTTACCCCATTGCTCAGCACCGATGGAATAGCCGTGCAAGGCATAAACAACCGGATAGCGCCGCGACTTCGACTTGGCATAACTTGGCGGCAAAAAGACCAGTACATCACGATCAACAACGTTGCCTTCCAGATTGCCCGCAAGGAAAGCTCCATGAATCTTGATGCGCTCTACCTGCGCGGGCTTGGCTCCCGCCACGGGCGAAGGCACTTCGGTTGGCACTTGCGCAAACAGCGGCAACGCCAACGCCACCGTGAATAACACAATCATTACGTGGTGAAATCTCATTCTCATCATTCAGTTTCCTCGTATCTTTCTCAAAAGGCTTCGACTAAATCTTCAAGACAATGTGAAAGTCTTGGTCACACGACTTGATGACAACAACGGTTCAGCGTTAGACTCAACCAGAATGTAAGGCAAGCGCAATCCGAGTTCGAGCGTGATCTCGTGTGTCGTGCCTGCTGCAAGTTTTCCTGGCGCTTGTATATGCAAAGTCGCCGCATCCAAAATGAACCACCATTCGTCATGCAATGATGCCAGCGAATTTATATGATGCCGTTTGCCGTTAATTTCAACTGCGATGTTCTCTGACAGAATGTTCGCGCCATCAATTCTGACAGTCAAAATTCCTACGCTGGATAGCGACAGCGAACGATACCAATGCAAACGAATTTGCAATTGACAACCGTCTGGCACAGGCGACAACGCGTCATCCGCGAGAATGTATTTATCGAGTGGCTCCATAATTTTTACCGTTCAGAGTTCACGCTTCAGCGTGTCAACGCCAGCGAAGCGCGGCGTTTTGCAAACTAAAGTTTGAACTTCATGCTTATCATTTCACACGCACGCACCGCTAGTGCAACGCTCGTCAACGTTGGATTGCAAACCGTCGCCGTCGGAATCACGCCATTGCCGCCGACAAACAAATTCTTGAAGCCCCATACGCGCGAATGTGAATCACAAACCGACGCGCCGTCATCACTCGCGCCCATCCGAATCGTGCCTTGATAATGCAATGAAGTTCCCGGCGGCACAAGCAACGGCTCATCGCTGAATACAGGCTTGCCTAACGCCGCCGTAGCCCGCACCTGTTCGCGCATCGCTG
>JANNUY010000649.1:0-5833 GCA_031414155.1 Acidobacteriota bacterium | reverse complement strand
CGGCGGCGGCAGGAACGGAAGCACCTGCTCGTCAGCGGCGGCATTGTCTAACACCACCAACACGCGACCCTTCGACAGGCATTCGCGGTAAAGCCGCACGAGCGCGGCTTCGTCATCAGGTAACCGCGCCTCTAGGCCGGCAAAGGCACGCACGCATTCGGCCAGCGCATCGGCGGGTGGGCGCGGCACGGCATCCGTCCCGCGCAGGTCCACTACCAACTGCGCATCAGGATATTCCGGCGCGAGATGCGCAGCGACGACGTAAGCCAACTCCGTCTTGCCGATGCCGCCCAAGCCGCTGATGCCGCTGATGCCTGCCATGTTGGATTCGCCGTCGTGTTTGAGCGCCGCCAGCAAGGTAGTGATTTCGTTTTCGCGGCCTACGAAATCGCCGACCGGCGCGCGCAATTGATGCAGCGGCGAAGGCGGCGGCAGCAGCGGCGCTTGATGAATGGCGACTACGTTATGGTCGCCGGTGATGATGGTGTTGTGGTTGCCTTGACTGGCGACGTTGCCTTGGCCGGGTTGGGTGGGTTGGTTTGCCATGGGGTGATGCGCCTGGCTGCGATGTGGGACAAGATGCCATCTTGCCCCACTGGCTCAGCGTTGAATCGTATTGCCATCGCCCGTCACGAGGGTGTTGTGATCGCCCGTGCTGACGATGGTGCGGCTACCCGTTTGCGTCACGCCGGGTTGGGCTGCGGCGCGTAGGCTTTCGAGTTCGGCGGCGAGCGCCTGATCGTTTTCCAACAGCTTGCGCAAGGCGAGCGCGAGCATCTGTTGATTGAGCGGATCGTCCGGCGCTTGGGCAACTTCCTGTGCGGCAACGAGTGCGGACGGATTGGCTTCGACTTTGGGCCAGAGTTTTTGCAGCGCGGTCTTGCCCCACTTCCAGGTGTCTTCGCCGAGGCTTTCGGCGATTTTCTCAAAGGCTTTTTCGCCCACGGTGAGCAGGTGGGGCGCGGCAGCCGTCACGACGGGGGCGAGCCACGGAATCAAGGCGGTGACATCAACCATCTTTATCCCTCCAAGAGTTAAAGAAACAGTTCGGCCAAGTACAGGTTCAAAAGGAAGCCCGTTTGCTCTGAATGCGCGCCTTCACCCGTTCGATAATTTCCGGCGCAAGTTCGGACGGCGTGTCAGATATTTCGCGTTCGGCCAGGATTTTATCAATCTCTGCTTCCGGCTCTGCTTCCGGCTCTGCTTCCGGCGCGCCGCGTAAACTCGCCACCAGATGATCGAATGATTCCTTTTGTTGCCGCACCGCCGCTGGTGCCAGCGCTTCCTTGCGGTAATGAAATGAGGCACGCTGCTGCAAGGCCGTCAACACAAACTGCGCCAGCGCTATGCCTTCGCTGCGCCCTTGCGCTTCCAGTTGTTGATGCAAGGTTTCAGGTAATTCCAGGGTCAATACACTCATTTCAATCTCTCACTTTCATCAAGGTTGGCCGGCCAGCGCCGCCACCGCTTCTGCCGGAGTCATAATCATCAAGCCAAGGGCTTTTTGCGCCGCACGGAAATCTTTGCCGTTGTACGTCACCACCGGCGCTCCGGCAGTCAGCGCGCAATCAATGACATGTTCGTCTCCCGGATCAGGCGAACTTGGCCGCCAAGTGTAATAAGTTTTCACGAACTCCGCCCGCTTCAGCAAGACTGCCAGCAACGGCTCGATGGCCTGCCAGCGTGACGGCGACAACTTGCGCGCCAACACACACGTCTTCGTACTCCAAAGCCAGCGTATTCGACACCCAAGCCTGCAACAATCCAACGCGCCAGGCCTCCACCAGCAAGCCGCAGTCGCCGCCTTGTTGGGTCACGCCTTCAAACAGCACATTCGTATCAATTACAGTTCGCATTGGTACGGCTCGCATTGCTTCGCCTCCCAGTCTGCATCTTTGCCATGCGGACTATCCTGACTTTGCGGTTCGTCCATCATTGGAACAGTTCGTCCACGGGAAAGCGCCAACCGGGAACGGCAGGCTCGGCTTCGGCAATCTCGCCACGGCGGTAAATCACTGGCAGATCGGGATCATCGGCGCGATAAACGCGCACGACATCGTCACTTTGCAAATCTACGTCCCACACGACCAGCGTGCCAGCGGCAAAGTAATCAGCGCGTTTAGCAGTCATCGCGGTTTCTGCCGCTTTGCCGTAATCACCTTCGCTGCGCACCTCGACAGCCAAAGCAGGCGCATCGTCAAAAAACTTCATCGTCACAGCGCCTGTCCACCACGCCGCGTCGGGGCTGAACGATTCACGATGCGGCAAGTCAACGATAAAACCGGCATTGTCACCGATGGCATAACCGCCGCCGTGCATACGTTCATGCAAGCGCAGACTGAGGGTGATGTTCAAAGCGGCTCGACTGGGCATTCCACCTGTAGGCATAAAAGGCACCACCTTTCCGTTGATGAGTTCGGCCTTGCCCTTCACTCGATAAAGATCGGCAATCGTGGCCCTGGTTTGTGTAGCAACTTGAGTACTCATAAAAAAACTCCTTTCCAAAAATGCGCAAGCCTGATGCTAACGGAATGAATGCTAGCAAACGCCAAGCGTAGCTCAGGCCAGCCGGTTAATGCACATTGGCGCAATGTGCATGCGCGATCAACCTTTCAATAATTGCGGCTTCATGTCTTCGTAAAGGTTAATGCTGCGCTCAATGATGTTGAGCGCGTCATATCTGCCCATGAAGCGTTCGACTTTGACCTGTTTGTTTTCGAGGGCTTTGTAATCTTCGAAAAAGCGGCGCACGGCACGCAGCCGCGATTCGGGCAGTTCAGAAATGTCCTTGAAATGCTGATAGTCGGGATCGTCAGCGTGGACGGCGATGATTTTGTCGTCCTCTTCGTTCTGGTCAATCATCTGCATAACGCCGATGGCTTTGGCGCGCATGATGCAAAGCGGTACGACTTCGACCTGACCCAAGACCAGCACGTCGAGCGGGTCGTTGTCGTCGCAATAAGTGCGCGGCAAGAATCCATAATTCGCCGGATAGTGAACCGAACTGAACAGCACGCGGTCTACGCGCAGCAAGCCCGTCACCTTGTCCAACTCATATTTCACGTTCGAGCCAATGGGAATCTCGATGATGCAGTTAAAAATTTCCGGTGCCTGTTCGCCCAGGCTTACGTCATGCCAGGGATTCATTATTTACTCGCCTTGGTGTCGCGCCCCATCAGGCGCATTTGTTTCGGCGTCAGCATCCAGCATAGCAAGCCCGGCCCGCGCGGCGGCAGGCTCGAAACTTCGATGCCACACAGCGTACCTTTTTTGAATTCGATGTTGAGATTGCGATGGCCCGCGATCAGATAAGAAGCCAGCTCGCTCAGGTCGGGCATGTGGCCCACTAGCAAGGCACGATCAAATTGATAAGCACCGAGTTCGAGAAAGATTTCGGCGTTGCCGCCTTCGCCTTGCGCGAACTGCTGGGCGGGCGCAAGCGCGTTGAGAATCTTGACGCGATGTTGCAGGTCTAAGGCTTCGGCGATGACCTCAGCCGTCTGGCGCGCGCGCAAGAGCGGACTCGCAAAAATCATATTGAATTTCAATCCCGCAACCTTCAGCCCCAACGCGGCCTGTTTGAGTTTGGCGCGGCCTTCGAGTGTCAGCGGACGGTCAGCGTCTTTGAGAATGCCGCCTTCGCCCAGTTCGGCGGCGATGCCGTGACGCATCAGATAAATTTCGATCAAGCTGGGTTCCTCCTGAGTTAATTATCCGTATCGCAACTTGTCGGGGGCTGCATCGCAACCTGTGGGGCAATCGCGCGAAATACCGATGTTTTACACTGTCTTGCCCAATCGGGTGGGCCGAAAAGGTTGGCGTACAAACGGCCTGTTCAGACCGATTTACTGTGATTTCAACTCGTCAAGTTCGCTGAACAAGTCAATGTTCAGTTCAAAAGCATGATTGGCTTCATCCACAATGCGTTGCGCTTCGCCTTCGGCCAACGGCAGCGCGTCCATCCCGGCGCGGTAACTGTCCTTGAACGCGGGGATGTCCGTAATCTCAGGAAATTCGTAGAAAGCTACGCCGTCATTGCCTTCCAAACCAAACGATTTTAGCACCATGCGTTTAATCATCTGGCCGCCGGAAAGGTCACCCAGATAGCGCGTGTAATGATGTGCGGCAATGCCCGCAGGCCAGTTTTCGGCCAGCCAGACGATCCGCCCGACATACGCTTTGACTGCTGGTGTGTCTTTTATCTGGGTTTGCCAGTCAGAACCATAATAAAAGGCTAAATCGCGCTGGAGTGTTTCAATGCGAAAGAGTTGGGGGAAATAGAGATGTTTCAGAGCCGGGTCGTCCTTCAGTTGTTGTTGCGCGTTTTCGATAGCTTGATAAACAGGCAACAGACGCGCAAGCAATTCACGATAACCGTCACGGGGTACCTGGCCGCGAAAGAAGGCTTGCATAAACGAGGAACGCTCGGCACGGGTATGAGCATTCTTGGTGCCTTCACGAAGTTGAAGCGAGAGACTGGTTGTTTCCATAAGTTGATTCCCCATAAGTTGATCTTTGGATATTGTCATTAGTTACTGGCGGTTTTTATTTTTAACATGAAAGCTGTGCAAACCAGCGCCACGAGTGCCGCTGTCCATTTCGCCCAATGTGGTGCTGACACTACGCCGGTTGCCATTAATAGCACAGATAACCAAGCCATGCCGATAGCAAGCGCCTTAACGCGCAAGGGGATTTCACGGTGATCCTTAAAACGTTGCGCGGCGGCAAAATATGGCTGTAAATATGGCCGCGTCGTTACCCACTGATACAACCGCTCGGAACTGCGCGCGTAACAGAAGGCGGCCAGAATGACGAATTCTGTGGTTGGTAACAACGGCACAAAAAGTGCCGCTATGCCAATGGTTAACGAAATTGTCCCAACGATAACCAGCAACATGCGCAAAGGCGCTGAGAGCGGTTTGTATTGATAATTGTCCATCGTCGTCGCCTAGACTGGTACAAAATGCTAATTCAGCAAACGTAACTAATTGAAAGTTGGAAACGAGATTACGGCTCGACCTCTCATCCTCAAATTGCCCCTAAGCGTTGCCTCTTTCTCTGCGGATGAAACGAAATCTCCGGTTGTTTAATTCGCTCCTTTTACTTGGCTGTACTGCGATTTTGCCAAATGGAGTATGGCCCGCGGCACGGCTGGACACAAGAGAGTTACCGCTCCAGAAATTCCCGCTTAATCATCACCACAGTTCTTGTCCTTGAGTGACCCACCTCATAATGTTGCGGTGGTCGCATACGAAAATTTACGCTGTCTTGCGCGGCGTGACACTTTCAATCGGCCTTCTAGTTGCCGACATAACCTAGCAGCCGTGAACCCGAATTATTCAGCGCCGTACGCAATGCCAGCGCCAACACCGAACGAATCTCTTCTGGCGCAATGACCGCATCAACAAAGCCGCGCGCGGCGGCGTATCTCGCATCAAGCTGCTTTTCATATTCCGCACGAACGCGATCTATTTCGGCTTTGAGCTTTTCATCCGGCGTTTGTCCAGCGGCTTTCAGCTTTTCGAGTTGCGCGGCAAACAGCGCCATCACGGCGGATTCGCCTTCCATCACCGCCATGCGTCCGGTGGGCAGCGTGAAAATAAAATCGGGATCGAAGCCCTGCCCCGCCATCGCGTAATAACCCGCACCGCTCGCGTGATTGATCGTCAACACCAGTTTCGGTACGGTCGCCGTCGCCATCGCTTCGACGAAGCGCGCGCCCGCGCGAATGATGCCGGAACTTTCAGCTTCGAGGCCGACCATAAAACCCGATACGTCTTGGATGAAAAGCAACGGCGTCTTTTGCCGGTTGCAAGTCTCAATAAAGAACGCC
>JANNUY010000648.1:0-2042 GCA_031414155.1 Acidobacteriota bacterium | reverse complement strand
CTTATGGAAATAGCGTGTCGAGTTCAGTGACGCGCTATGGCTACACGGGACGCGAAGCGGATGCGGAAACCGGGCTGATGTATTACCGCGCGCGATTTTACGATCCGGTGATTGGTAGGTTCGTGAGCGAAGATCCGATTGGGTTAGCTGGCGGCATCAATTTGTATGGATACGTCGGAAATAATCCTACCAATTTTCAAGACCCTACAGGTTTATGGCCTTCATTAGCAAAATGGAAGGTGCATCAAGCTATTATAGAAAAATCGCTCGAAGGAATGGCTACTGCGGGCGAAATTGCAATTATGATGGATGAACAGGAGAGATTTGATAAAAGAACACAGGCCGAACTCTATGCGCATGTTCATGCCATGAGGCAACGAGGAGAATGTCGAATGGATGCAAAACGAGCTGCGAATGATTTTGTGCGTGAACGAATCTCCGCCGCAATCAATCATGAAAGAAACGGTCGGCACGAGGCTGCTTTACGAAGCCTCAGTCAGGCGATTCATACATTACAAGATTCCGCGTCTCCGGCACATGCTGGATTTAACGTAGCTTGGAGTGATTCAACCAGCGATATGATAGATCACATACCTCATTATGTTGGAGAAAACTTCATGCCGCGGTCCAATGGAGTCGCTTTTATGCTAACTCGAAATGCTTGGAAGTATTTCACGGGAAAACTTTCATTGCCTGATGACTTTTTCACTAATGAGTTTGACCTAAAGCATGGGCGTGCTTACCTTAAACCAATTGACAATAAATGCGAGGGAACTGCTATTCCATATCGAGGCACTCCATAGAAATAAGTTTGCAGCAAAATCATTTTGGTGTTTTGGTTTCAAAACCATCTGCAAACGGGCCTTTTTTGAATATTCTATATGCCGGAATAAGTTTGCCCGCTAATTTAGATTTCGCAGGCTGGGTTGAGTTCGTTTCGTGAGCGTAAGTCGATTAGCTCTCAGCTTTTCTTACTGCTCAATTGAAGCGGTCAGTAATTTGGGTCAGGTATGAGGTTCAATTTTAAAAAGAGAACTAAGCTTAATTTGGCGCTTAGCTTAATTGCCGCAGGCGGAACTTGTTTACTCTCTTGGTACGTCGCAGATGCCTTAAGTGGTGTCTTGGGGTTATTTTGGCTATTACCCATGATTGTGGCTTTAATTGCCAGGTTTCAAAATCACATTACCGAGTCTATCGTTTTATACTCAATTGTTTTTACTGAGGTATTCGCACTATCTTTTTTTATCCTAACAATTTTTACAAATCACTTTGCTGACTCTGATTAAAACCATCGCCACCAACGGCACGGTGGCGATGAATTCCAACAACCGCAGCATGGTCGAGGGCGTGACCGATGTGTTCGGTCAGGCGATCAGTTACCTTTACGACGAAAACGGCAATCGCCAATCGGCGAGCTATGGCGGGTCGTCGCTGAGTTACCAATACGATTTCATCAATCGGGTGAAACAAATCACGCACAACAGCATCGGCACGACGACGTATGATTACGATTTGGTGAATCCGTCTGACAGCCAAGCGCGCATGCATCGGCGCACGCTGCCCAACGGCGTGGTCGTGACCGCCGAACTCGACCGGCTCGACCGCGTCAAGAAACTCACGCACGTCAAAGGCACAAATTGGAGCGGCGATTATCGTTACAATTACAACGCCGTAGACCAGATTACCTTGATGGAAGAGATGTTGAACCCGGTCATCGAAGAGCCTGGGCCGATTCATTCATTTCAATACGACAACCTGCAACGACTGACGAGCGAAGCGCACACCAACCAGCTGTCGCAATCGTTCAATTACGATCAAGTCGGCAATCGCACCAATGCGCCGACCGGCGGAGCGCCGACTTATGGGGCGAATAATCGCTTGCTGAGTTACAACGGGCTGACGTTTAGTTATGACCTGAACGGCAATCGTGAGACGCAGACTTCGGCGGCGGGCGTGACGGTTTACGGTTACGACAGCGAAAATCGGCTGTCGAACGTGCTGCTGCCTGATCTGACGATGGTGCAATACAAATACGATGCGCT
>JANNUY010000647.1:0-3880 GCA_031414155.1 Acidobacteriota bacterium | reverse complement strand
CAAATCGGTCAGCTTCACCGGCAGGCCTGCCATCGTATAAATGCCATAACCGTCGCTGTCTTGCGCTTCGAGATCATCATCTTCTGGTTGAGCGGAGGGAGCCGCCTTTTTGGCGACAGGGGCTTCAGGTTTGGCCGCCGGTTTGGCTTCGTTGGCGGCTTCGGGTTTGGGCGCGGGGCCATAAATTTTCACGCCCATCTGTTCGCCGATTGCTTGCCCGCGCGCGACGTGCGGTTGCAACGAAAGCGCACAAAACGCGCCGAGATAGACCAATAACCACAATAAATTTCGTTTCATCACCATTCACCATTCCCTTTCACTGATTGTGAAATTCCCGTGCAAGCGCAAACTCACTTGCGCCGTTGCGTCGTGTTTTGAATAAACTCAGGGGCTTTTGGCCCTGCGCCGCTGGCTTGAATCGCGTCGCGCTGTTGACTCAATAACGCTTTCACTAACTTGCTTTGCCAGCGGGTGCTTTGCCCCTGACTGATATGTTCGGCGAGCGCCAGCATCCGAAACCAGCCGGATTCCAACTCGTCGGCCAGCCGCGAAATTTGCGTGATGTCATAAGGCACTGCGACCTCGTTGACGCCCAGCCGCGCGAACACCGCAAGATAACGCGCCGTCGCCCAATCAGGGCAACTCAACCGCTTCCTGCCGATTTTCAATTCGATGCCCAACAGCGTGTGTTGAATCCCTACGTCAGCGACACGCATTTTCTGCGACGAATTGAGAGTGAAGCTGCGCGTGCGCTGGGTGCGAATACGTTCGGCGTAAATCACCGCGAGTTGCTGTTCGCCCAACTGCGCCAAAAGCTCAACCGCCGCTTGCTCAATCGGACTTAGCTTTTTCAATTCCGAGGCGTTCGCTTCGGGCTTTCTCATCGTGACTTTTGCTCAGGTTAGCGCCGCAACTCAAACACCTCTGGCGCAGACGCCAATTTGATGTGAGTCGCAGACAAGTTTCATTACTTCAGTAGCCGGTCGCCGAAAATTATTTTACGGAAGTAGCCCATTCAGAAAAGTGATGGTAATCTTAGCACGCATCATCGTCGCATTACGGCGAAGTGATGCTCAATCCTGTAGAGCCGTTCCGCATTTATGAAAAAAGTTATTGCTCTGTTTTGTCTTTTTGCCGCTCTCGGTTTGCTGACCAGCGGCAACATACACGCCCAACAACCGGCGGTACAAACCCCGCCCGCAACCACCCAACCAACTGGTCCCCAAGACGAACTCAAAAAACAAATCGGCACGATCATCGTGACGCCGGGCAATGGCCCGATGCTGGCGGTGGCTGACTTTCAGGCGCGCGCTGGCGGCCTTGACCAAGCCGTCGCCACGTTTAACGAAGTGCTGCTCGCCGACCTGCGGTTCGCGGGCATTGCCAATCTCGTTGGCAAAAGCCTTTACCCGAAAACCCGCCTCGCCGACCCGGCTTCGCTCAAACCCGAAGAGTGGGCGAACGATCCGGTCAAGGCCGATTACGTGAGCTTCGGCAATCTATTAAGTGCAACCGACGCGCAGGGTTTTCTGTATGACGTAAAAACGAACTCGCAATTGTTGAGCGCGCGCTTGAGCGGCGGCGACGTACGCGACCTGGCGCATCAGTTCGCCGATCAAATCGTGAAGATGCTGACCGGACAGGACGGCATCGCTACGTCAAAGGTGGCGTTCATCGCCAACCGCGAAGTTCACTTGATGGATTACGACGGATATGGCGCGCGGCAATTTTCGCGCGACGGTTCGATTGCGCTCTTCCCTTCGCTGGCGCTCGACGGTTCGCGGCTGGCGTATGTTTCTTATCGCAGCGGACATCCCAACGTCGTCGTGCGCAGTCTTGACGGCTTGATTATCGGTGCGACGCAATTCAAGGCGACGACGAGTTCGCCCGCGCTTGCGCCCGATGGACGGTTGGTTTTCAGTTCGAGCAAAGACGGCGATTCGATGGAAATTTATGTCGCCAACGGCGACGGTTCGGGCGCGCGCCGCTTGACGACGACGCGCAACGCCGTGAACATTTCGCCGCGCTGGAATCCCAAGACGGGCCGCGAAATCGCTTTCGTCTCAGATCGCGGCGGCGCTCCGCAAATTTACGTGATGAGCGCCGACGGCACGAACGAACGTCCGCTGCTGAGTCTGGGCGGACAAATGGATTCGCCCGCGTGGTCGCCCGATGGACGCTACATTGCCTTCACCTGGAACGGCGGCGGCGGTTCTTACAACATTCATTTGGCAGACGTGGCTACGGGACAGGTGCTGCGGTTGACGAGCGAAGGCCGCAATGAAAACGCTGCGTGGTCGCCTGACAGCCGCCATCTCGCGTTTCAATCAAACCGCACCGGACGCTGGGAAATCTGGGCGATGCACGTTGACGGCAGCGAACAACGACAATTGACACGCAACGGCGGACGGTCGCCGTCTTGGAGTAGGTAGCGGCGAAGTAACAAAACTGCAATGAACATACCTGAATCGCCTAAATCGTTAGAAGAAGAACGTGAAGAATTTTTTCGCATGGCTGCGGCAAGCCTTGCCCGCGCTTATAGCGATGATGAGCCGGAATACCTGCTCTCGTCACTAATTGAAGTGAATCCAAACTATGACCCGAACTACGCGAGACACGTCAATGAAGAAGTCACAGAGGATGACACGACGGCTTATTTGATGAGTTCGCCTGCCAACCATGAACGCTTGCTGAGAGCGATTGAACGCAGCAAAGACCCGCGCAATCTAATCACGGTAACAATCGAAGAACTTCAATCTGGTAACTTTGATGCTCTTCGTTCCAAACTACCGCTTTCTGATACGAATAAGGAAAGTTGATAAATCATAAGGAGAACCCACAACAATGTTTCGCACGCGCAGTAACTCCCCCAAACTTTGGCCCCTTTTCCTGCTGATGTTGGCGGTGACGGGTTTGCTCACGTCTTGCAAACCGCCGACCGCTAAACTCAAAGTCTCGAAGACCGAGATCAAACAGGGTGATCCGATCACCGTCAGTTGGGAAACCAAAGACGCAAAGACCGTAGAGCTTAACGGCGAAAAGGTCGAAAAGATCGGCGCGAAAAGCATCGTGCCCAAAGAGACTACGACCTTTGAAGTCGTCGCCAAGAAAGGCAAGAAAGAAGCCCGCGACAAAGCTAATGTCGAAGTCACCGTCATCAAAGTTCCGGCGGCTACGATTTCATTGCGAGCCGAACCGAACACCATCGAGTTGGGCAACACGACCAAGCTGATGTGGTCAGCCGCGAACGCGCGCAATGTGACGATTCCCGGACTCGGCGAATTACCCGCCAGCGGCGAACGCGAAGTCAGTCCGCGCGTCTCGACGACTTACACCGCGACGGCCTTGGGCGAAGGCGGCAACGCTTCGGCCAGTGTGCGCGTGACGGTCAACGATCTGCCGCCACCGCCGCCCGCCGAACGTCCGCGTACGGTGGCTGAGAATCTGCCACCGCCACCGCCGCCGATTGCCGAAGTTTTCAAGACGGTTTTGTTGCCGGTCTTTTTCGCGCTGGATAGGTCAGACATTTCTACGACCGAGCAAGACAAGTTGCGGCGCGCGGCAGAATGGCTGCTCAAGCCAGACAATCGCTCCATCGTGTTTCGCCTCGAAGGTATGTGCGATCCACGCGGCACGGCGGAATACAACCTGGGCTTGGGCGACCGTCGCTCGCGCGCGGTGAAAAACTTTCTCACCAGTCTCGGCGTCGAAGAAGCGCGCATCGAAACCGTCAGTTACGGTTCTGAAAAAGCGCAAGGCACGGGCGAAGGCTCAACCGACCTGACGCCTTCGTGGGCGAATGACCGTCGCACCGAATTTGTTTATTTGCGCGGCGGAGAGAAACCTTAACGCAAAGGTGGCACAAGCTGCCGAGCTTGTG
>JANNUY010000646.1:0-3963 GCA_031414155.1 Acidobacteriota bacterium | reverse complement strand
GGAAGGGGCGTGGCAGGGCAGCTCGAATCAAGGCGTTGACCTCACCGAGATACGCTGCGGTTCTTGAGCGCGATGGCCCGCCTCTTCCGTGTTCACCAGTTACGCTCCATTCCTCCCAAAAGATCTCTTTGGATTTTGTAGCGATTCGTTAAAAGAAGGACACGGGGGTCGGATTTGATGAGTCGCTACAATTGGTGATGCGCGGAGGCTGAGGTTTCCGACGGGGCACTGTGAAACCGCAGCCCTCCGCGCATCCGTTCATTTTTCAGGCTGGAGCGCCTATACGAGTTTTATCACTCCTCTCGGTTTATGTGACGAGTCGCCGAAAAGCAGACACGGGGGTCGGTTTTAGACGGCAAGTCGCATTTCGATCTGCAAGTTACACCAGCTAAATGGGGCACATTGGCGGGTGTAACTTGCAGGTCACACCTTTTTTCGCCGATTGAGTCGAGTGTCGCAAGTTTCTTGAACCTCCTCTTGAGTTTGTCATTGCCTGGTCGGAAAAGACACGGGGGTCGGATTTTGATCGGCAGTGACATTAGCTGTGCGGGTGGCTTTAGTCAGATACGGGGCACATTGGCTGAGGTCATCCGCGCGGCACACTTTTTCAGGCTCAAAACGATTTACATCCGTAAGCTGTTAAGTTAAAGGAAAGACACGGGGGTCGGATTTAACTGCGGTTTACGGCTGCGATGCGCGGGTTACGCCAGTTTGATACGGGGCACAATGAACTGACGTAATCCGCGCATCACCTTATTTACGCAACGATTTTTCGGGTTCTCACCCCAGCAACAGTCGGTTGTCGGCGAACGCAAGTTCACTGACAGCCGATTCGCTGTTTTTGGTGTGCTATATTCCCAACCGAACCCGATGACCAAATTCCTGCACATCGCCGACATCCATCTGGGCATTCGCCGCTATCGTTCAGACGAACGCACGAAGGATTTCTTTCTCGCGTGGAGCAGTTGCCTCGAACGTTATGCCATACAAGAAAAAGTGGATTTCGTCGTCATCGCGGGCGACCTTTTCGACGCGCGCAAAGTCGAACCGCAAGCCATGAATCACGCGATGGCAATGTTCGTTAAGTTGCGCGACGCGGGCATTCCCGTCATCGCCATCGAAGGCAATCACGACAGCCACGAAACCCAACAACGTTTCAGTTGGTTGCGCAGCCTTTCACAATGGGGCTATCTGAAATTGCTCGAACCCATTCACGACGAGAGCGGCGTGCAACTCGTGCCGTGGGACGAAGAAAAGAAGCTCGGCTCGTTCATTGATTTAGGCAATACACGCATTTTCGGTTCGATCTGGTATGGCGCAACGACGGGCAACGCGCTGCCAAGTTTGGTTGAGCAAATCCATCATCATCACGACCCGCAACGATTCAACCTGATGATGTTGCACACCGATGTCGAAGGCCAACTCAATCGCCCCATCCCCGCGCTGCCCGTAGCCAAACTCAACGAACTCAAATCGCTGATTGACTATCTGGCGCTCGGTCACATTCATAAAAACTTCGAGATTGACGGCTGGATTTTTAACCCAGGCTCGCTGGAGGCTTGCACCGTAGACGAATTTCAAAACACGCGCGGCGCTTATCTGGTCGAGATCGTTGATGGCAAGCCGCAAGCACAGTTGGTACGCGATTACATTCAACGCCCCATCAAACGCTTTCCGTTTGATGTGACGAGTTACGCTACGCCCGAAGCCTTGCAGGAAAGCCTGTTCAAGCACTTGCACGCGGAACTCACGCCGCACGACGCGAACGAAACCGACACGCCCGCGCCTGTGATCGAACTCGCCTTGCAAGGCCATCTCGGATTCAAAGCGAACCTGCTCGAACTGCCGCAACTGCGCGCGCAAATCGAAGAGACCTTTCATCCGTTGCTGACGATTCTCAAAAACCAAACCGTGCCGGTGGAATACGCTGTGGCGGCGGGCTTGAGCGAACACGTCAGTCGCGCCGAACGCGAACGCCGCGTGATCGAAGACCTCATCAGCCGCGACTCGCGCTTCAGCCAGCAAGCGCCCGCCTTTGCCCATCTCATTCTCGAAACCAAACGGTTAGCGTTAAGCGGCGAAGCTCCCAGCCACATCGTCGAATTGCTCGAACAGCGCATGACTGATTACGCACAACAGGAAGCCGCTGAAAATATCGAGTAACACCTCGTTCGTCTGGAAATTTTCCTGAACATTGCGCACAATGCGCTCGCCCCTCCGAAAAAAACATTCATTCATCACCACTCCACACACACGATTTTCCTGCGGTATTTTTTATGGGAACGTTGTTCGTCATTCTGGTTGGTTTGTTGTTGCTGCAAAGCCTTATTTCGTTGTTGGCGACGTTTCGCTTTGCGCGTTACGCGCTGGCTCCGCGCAGCGCCCGCACTTCGCGCAATCAGTTGCGCGCCGCGATCCTGCTGCCCTGTCGTGGTTTAGAGCCGGATTTCGAGACGAACATCCGTGCCTTTCTCACGCAGGATTACCGCGAATACGAAATGCTGTTCGTGGTCGAAAGCCAGCAAGACCCCGCCTATGCCGCGCTCACCCAAATCATCAAACAAAGCCGCCGCAACGCATGGCTATTGATCGCAGGCGAAGCCCACAACTGCGGACAGAAAGTTCACAACCTGTTGTTTGCGCTCGACACGCTCGACGCCAACGACCGCCGCGTCGAAGTTTTAGTTTTCGCCGACGCCGACGCGCGTCCGCACGCGACGTGGCTGGCCGAACTCGTCGCGCCCCTCAACGACCGCAGCGTAGGCGCTACGACTGGCTATCGCTGGTACGTGCCCGAACGCGGCGGCTTCGCGTCGTGGCTGACTTCGGCCTGGAATGCGAGCGCGTTGTCGTTATTGGGCGAGCGGTCGGGTTTTGCGTGGGGCGGTTCGATGGCAATCCTGCGCGAAAATTTCACGCGGCTGAAAATCAAACAACGCTGGCGCGGCGCGGTGAGCGATGATTACGTGTTGACCGCCGCGTTGCAGGAAACCGGCCAACGCATCAAGTTCATTCCGCAATGTCTGGTCGCCACGCACGCCGACACGACGCTGACGCAGTTGCTCGAATTCACTACGCGGCAACTCAAGATCACGCGCGTTTATGCGCCGCACGTATGGCAACTGACCGCGCTCAGTAACGTGCTTTTCAATTTTACGATTTGGGGCGGAACGACCTGGCTCGCGTGGCGCGCTACGCAAGGACAATTCAAACCCGCGCTCGCCGTGGGCTTGCTGATGATTCTGCTGTTAGGCGCGCTGACGAGTTGGATGCGCGCCACCATCGCTGCGAACTTGCTGCCGGACGTACGCGCCACTCTGCTCACGCATCGCTGGTGTTATGCGCTGTGCGCGCCGCTCGTACCGCTCGTTTATCTTTACAACCTCGCGGCTTCGGCCTTTTCGCGCCGCATCGTCTGGCGCGGTATCGGCTACGAAATGATTGCACCGGACACTACGAACATTTGGCAGCGCACACCATTAACGCCTGCGCCCAAAGCTAGCGAACGCGCGCCGCGCAAACAAAAGGCGCAGGTGCGTTCGCCCAAGTGAAGTTGAAACGAGCGGTGTATAGTGATTGGTGGCGTAGGCAGACCCCAGTCAAATTTAAGGGAGTTCCGTTTGAAAACCGCAGAGATGGTGAAAGGTTTATGGGCCATTACGACGCGCTCAACATCATCGAACGCAGCATCAAGCTGTATGAAGACATGAGGCCCCGGTTATTGAAATCTTGAATATCAAGTGACTTTTAAGCCCATTTAGTTTTATCACTGCCCCTTTTGTTCCCGACTCTCGTAAACGGCTTAACGAAAAACGGTATGACGACGCCTTATCACGCAAAATATTATGCCTGTGAACTGACACGACGTTGGTCTTCAGAGCGGCTGGAGAAGCTGTCGCAGTCGTTATTCAATGCGACTGTTGATTTGAATCCGCACCAACTTGATGCAGCGCTTTTCGCCTT
>JANNUY010000645.1:0-2819 GCA_031414155.1 Acidobacteriota bacterium | reverse complement strand
GCCTATATGGGGCCGAACGAAGACCCGCGCCGCAAGGGCGAAAAGCCCGAACTCGTCGCCAAAACCATCGTGCCCGACGTGTTGATCGAACCGCATTCGGCGGCGCTCGGTATTCAGTTTTATACGGGCAAGATGTTTCCTGCCGACTATCAAGGCGATGCGTTCGTAGCCTTGCACGGTTCGTGGAATCGCAAAATTCGTTCGGGTTACAAAGTCATTCGCATCCCGTTCAAGAACGGCAAACCCGAAGGCGGATACGAAGACTTCCTCACCGGCTGGGTTCCCGACAAAGCCGGCATTGATGTCTGGGGCCGTCCCGTTGGCGTGCTGATGATGCGCGATGGTTCACTGTTGGTGGTGGATGATGGCGGGAAGAAAATCTGGCGGGTTACTTACAAAAAGTAGGGCATAAATGCTACATCGTCCGATGAGGAGTACGGAGTGCAAAACCTGGTGGGAGGAACTGTTTCCGTTGTCGCCTCCCGCCGGGTTTCTGCTTCGTCAAAAATATCCTGAAAGATGGTTGCGCATTCATAGTTTGCCTAATTCAAAGCGGTATGCTGAAACGGCGGAAGAATATGTTGAAATTCAAAA
The DNA here is from genome assembly GCA_031414155.1 of Acidobacteriota bacterium. Classification (GTDB taxonomy): domain Bacteria; phylum Acidobacteriota; class Blastocatellia; order RBC074; family RBC074; genus JACPYM01. The sequence goes on along the minus strand of JANNUY010000645.1, from coordinate 2,225 downwards.
CCGTCACGAGATAGTGGCAACTGCAACTCTTGGTGAAACCGCAAACTGCTATCTTATTCGTGGTTCTTGGTTACCGAATGACGAATGCCAGGAAGGCTGGATTTTTAGCGACGAGGATTCAGAGCAGCGGTTTTGTTTTGAGTCGTCTGAAACTATTTGGAGTTTCAGCCTTCATCGAGAGCTGTTGCGGGAAATTGCAGATGATGAGGCAGAGAACGCTATCTTTATTTCACGCGAAACCAAGCGCGTTTATGCGCCTTATGACGGAGGCGCAGACTTGATCTTCCTTAATCAGCGTGAGCGTGATGAAAAGCGTCAAACTTATCAGGCTTGGTTATCTGCCCACCCTCAAGGACTGTAGCCGTTCGATCACATTTGCCTTTTGATTTCTCATGACACGAATCACAGAACGATTTGCTCAACTTAAACGCGAAGGGCGCAAGGCTTTCATCCCATACATCACGGCGGGCGATCCTGATTTGGCGACTACTGAGAAATTGATTCTCGCGTTGGCTGACGCAGGCGCAGACGTGATCGAACTCGGCGTGCCGTTCTCTGACCCGATGGCGGATGGGCCGGTGATTCAACGCGCTTCTGAACGGGCGTTGAAAACTTCGATGGGCGTGGCCGACATCCTGCCTGTCGTCGAGCGCGTGCGAAAAACCTGCGACGTACCGATTCTCTTGTTCACGTATTTCAATCCGCTCCTGCAATTCGCGCAAAACGATTTAGGCGCAAAGCTCAAAGCGGCGGGCGTTGACGGAGTACTCATCACCGACCTGATTCCTGAAGAAGCCGACAGCTTCGTCGCCGAGATGCGCGCGGCTGAGATTGACACGGTGTTTCTGGCCGCGCCGACTTCGACGGATGAGCGTTTGAATCAGATTGGGCGCTATTCATCCGGCTTTGTGTATGTCGTCGCGCGCACCGGCGTCACCGGCATGCGTGCGAGCGTTGCCACCGAAGTCGAATCGCTCGTGGCTCGCGTGCGCGCGCAAACCGATTTGCCCGTCGCGGTGGGCTTTGGCATTTCAACGCCCGAACACGTGCAGGACGTTTGGCGTTACGCCGACGGCGCGGTCGTAGGCACGCGACTCGTGCTGGAAATCGAACAGCAAGCTGCCGCGCCTAACTTGGTTGAGCGCATCGCACTACTGGTGCGCGAATTACGTCAAGACTGATCGCAAGGAGGTAACACAATGTCAGCGAAATTAGCTTATGTGGAATCTGCGCCGATGACGCCGGAAGAATATCTGGTGTGGGAACGCGCGGCAGAAACGAAACACGAGTATAAGGATGGCAAGGTCTATGCGATGGCTGGCGCTTCGCGGCAGCATGCGCGAATCACTTTGAACTTGTCGCGGCATCTGGGAAATGCGCTGGCCGGAAAAAGCTGCGAACCCTTCAATAGTGACTTACGTGTTTGGATACCGAGACGGCGCGCTTACAACTACCCCGACGCTGTTGTGGTTTGTGGTGAACCCCAGTTTTTAGACAATCAGTTCGACACGCTGCTCAATCCCGTTTTAATTATCGAAGTACTTTCGCCTTCAACTGCACGGCGCGATTGGAGTACGAAGTTTCGTGATTATCGTTCGCTTGATTCCTTTGCCGAATATGTTGTGATTGCACAAGACGAACGCTCCGTCGAGCATTTCGTGAAACGTGAAGACGGCATTTGGGCGATTCAGGAAGTCGGCGATGAGTTGAGCCTGGTATCAGTACCGGTAGTGTTGACGATGGATGACATTTACGCTCGTGTCGAATTCCCTGAAGAAACTCCGAAGACCGAAGAAGGAAAGCCTGCCGAATGAGCGATGCAAATCCCGCACAATCAGAAATGCTTCCGTGGCGATGCCGCATTGACGAAATTGATTTCGAACTGGTCAAGCTCTTCAACGAGCGTACACAATGCGCCATCGAGATCGGCCACATCAAAAAGCGGTATGACCTCGAAATTTATTCGCCTACGCGTGAAGCGCAGGTCATCGGCAACGTGACCAACGCCAACACCGGCCCGCTCGACGCCGAGGCGATTCGCCGCCTCTTTGAGCGCGTGATTGACGAAGCGCGGCGGATTGAACGCATTCATTCAACGGAAGAAACTAGCGGCGAGTGATTTGTGGCGAACGGCTAGTTCAGAGCCGCTCGCCACTAGCCACTCGCCACCAACAACTAACAACTCACTGGCCACTATGATTGTAGTAATGGAACCCAACGCGACC